>NZ_AJQY01000293.1:0-555 GCF_000296875.1 Streptococcus sp. GMD1S
ACCTCGGTTCAAGATAACCTTGGCTTCATTCTTCAAAAGCTCTTGCAAGCGGTCATTCGTTAGATCATAGGCTGAAAAATCAAGCCAGATCAAGTAAGTTCCTTGTGGTTTCATGACCTTAATCTTGGTTTCGTTGCCCAAAATATCCACTACATAGTTAATGTGGTCCTCGATAACTTCTTTTAGTTCTCCTAACCAGTCCTTACCATAACGGTAGGCAGCTTCTGTCGCCAAATACCCCAAGCCTGAGATTTCATGTTGGTTATTGGCCAACTGGCGTTTTTGGAAAGCCACACGAAGCTTTGGATTTTCAATAACTGCATAGGAATTCTTTGTCCCAGCAATATTAAAGGTCTTAGTGGCACTGCTCAGGATAAGGGCAAAGTCTTTAAAGGCGGGATCAATGGTGTTGAATGACTGGTGTTTGTGACCAAAGAGGGCCAAATCTTGGTGAATCTCATCTGAAACAAGCAAAACACCGTGTTTTTGGCAGAGATGACCAATCTTTTCTAACACTTCCTTTTCCCAAACACGTCCACCAGGATTGTGGGGATT
>NZ_AJQY01000294.1:0-555 GCF_000296875.1 Streptococcus sp. GMD1S
AATTGAACACGCCTGGAACCCTGTGTGAAAAAGATAGTTCTTCCAAGGAGTAGACACTCCTTGATCAGAACTCCTATTTTCACTTTGTGTTCTTACAAGCTTTGTATCTTAGACAGGAGTAGAGATGAGTATTCGAGTGATTATTGCTGGGTTTAAGGGAAAGATGGGCCAGGCCGCTTGTCAGATGGTCTTGGCTGATCTAGACTTGGACTTGGTCGCAGTTTTGGATCCGTTTGAGTCTGAGTCAGAGTGGCAGGGAATTCCTGTCTTCAATGATAAGGTTGACTTGGTTGGATTTGAAGCAGATGTCTGGGTGGATTTCACCACACCAGCTGTTGCCTACGAAAATACACGCTTTGCTCTTGAAAATGGCTTTGCTCCAGTCGTAGGGACAACAGGCTTCACTAGTGAAGAAATTGCAGAACTAAAAGCATTTTCCCGTAAACAAGATTTGGGTGGCTTGATTGCCCCTAACTTTGCCTTGGGAGCTGTCTTGCTCATGCAATTTGCGGCGCAGGCTGCCAAATATTTCCCAAATGTGGAGATTATCGAGCT
>NZ_AJQY01000295.1:0-551 GCF_000296875.1 Streptococcus sp. GMD1S
ATCTCCTCTCAAAATGCGGCAGCAAGTCAGAGCCAGGCCGAGATTGGAAATCTTATCAGCCAAACAGAGGAAAAAATACGAGACTACAAAACAGCCAAGTCAGCGATTGAAAAGGGAGATCAACTAGATAGTCAGAATCCAGCCTACTCTTTTTACCAGACCTATAAAAATCAAGGTGAAGAAGATCCGCACGCTAAATCGCAAGTTATTGCGCAAGTGGATGCTCAAATCACCCAGCTAGAGTCTAGTTTAGCTACTTATCGTGTGCAGTATGCGGGATCTGGGGCTCAGCAGGCCCACGCAACGGGACTGGATAGTCAGCTGGAATCGCTCAAGTCTCAGCACTTAGTCAAAGTTGGCCAGGAATTAACTCTTCTAGATCAGAAAATTTTGGAGGCGGAATCGGGTAAGAAAGTCCAAGGAGGTCTGCTGGACAAGGGGAAAATTACAGCAAGTGAGGATGGGGTGCTTCACCTTAATCCTGAGACTAGTGAATCTACCATGGTCGCAGAAGGAACCCTGCTAGCCCAACTCTACCCATCCTTGGAAAA
>NZ_AJQY01000296.1:0-551 GCF_000296875.1 Streptococcus sp. GMD1S
GCACAAAATCTAGAAAATGCAATGATTCCAACAGTTGAAAGCATCAAAGATGCCATCCGTAAAACATATAACAAAGAATAGAATTACATAAGATAAGTTATGTAAAATAATTGTTGTTTTTAACTTTAGTAACTTAAGATATGTTTTGTATCTAAGTTGTTTGTAAAGTTGCGACAGGAGGGAGTCGAATCGATGTTATTCGACGAACGACTTAGTAAGTCTACAAGGTTGACCGCCTAATAGCGGCAACCGTAGCAACTTGAGATACGTGTTGTATCCAAGTTGCTTGTAGAGTTGAACACGGGCTAAAAGCTCGGAAAAAAGATAAATCTCCTTGACTTCATCGAAGCCTGCGTAGATTTCCTATTTTTCAGTCGCTTTTTGACGCCCTTAGTATCATGTAATTGAATTCGGACGGAGGTCTGCGAAAAAAAGAAAGATTTCCTTGTGTTCATCGAACACATCGTCAATCTCCTATTTTCACTTTGACTTTTTCGCCCTTAGTATCATAATTAGAATTGGAGAGGTCATGGCTGATGACAAGCTAAGAG
>NZ_AJQY01000297.1:0-547 GCF_000296875.1 Streptococcus sp. GMD1S
GATATTCATCTGTATCAAAAACGATAGGATCGCCTTTGCGTTGAGGAATGACAACTGGAATAATCTCTTCTTTAAAGCGGCCAGATTCTATAGCTGCAACTGCTCGTTTTTGTGACTCTAAAGCAAGAGCATCTTGCTCTTCTCGACTGATGCCATATTCTTCAGCCACATTCTCGGCTGTAATTCCCATATGGTATTCGTTAAAGGCATCAGACAAACCATCCTTAATCATGGTATCTACCACTTTCGAATCTCCCATACGACCACCCCAACGGAAACTTGGCAAAACGTATGGAGCCTGACTCATGTTTTCTGCACCACCAGCTACGATAATATCTGCATCGCCACATCGAATCGCTTGAGCAGCCAACTGCACGGCCTTCAAACCGGAACCACAAACCTTATTGATGGCAAAGGCTGGTGTAAATTCAGGGAGTCCTGCATGAACGCTCATTTGACGAGCTACGTTTTGACCTAAACCTGCGCCTAGGACATTCCCCATAATCACTTCGTCTACCTGCTCTGGTTTGACATTGGCTTTTTCCAA
>NZ_AJQY01000298.1:0-545 GCF_000296875.1 Streptococcus sp. GMD1S
GCGATCCAACGTCTTCAACAAGAAGGCCTAGAAATTGACAGTATCAAAAATAGAGGATACAAGCTTATTCAAGGCGATCTGATATTGCCTGATTTGATTCAGGAGAAAACCAACTTAACCATTCGCTACAAACCTGAGACAAAATCAACACAAACAGATGCAAAAGAAGGGATTGAGGCTGGAAACCAAGGAAACACACTCTATCTTTCAACCTGTCAAACAGCAGGTCGTGGCCGCTTTCAGCGCCCCTACTATTCTCCATCTCAGGGTGGGATCTATATGTCCCTGCATATTCAACCCAATCTTCCCTATGAAAAACTCCCTTCCTATACTCTCCTTGTAGCTGCTGCAACCTACAAAGCCATTAAAAATCTAACTATGATAGAAGTAGATATCAAATGGGTAAATGACATCTACTTAAAAAATAAAAAGATAGCAGGTATCCTCACCGAAGCAATGACATCAGTTGAAACAGGCTTGGTTACAGATGTCATTATCGGACTTGGTATAAATTTTTCTATAGCAGACTTCCCAGAAGACCTAAA
>NZ_AJQY01000299.1:0-544 GCF_000296875.1 Streptococcus sp. GMD1S
CTGAAGTTGCTAGCTAGTCACGGTTACAATCCAGAAATGGGAGCCCGTCCACTTCGCAGAACCCTGCAAACAGAAGTGGAAGATAAGTTGGCAGAACTCCTCCTTAAGGGAGAACTTGTAGCAGGCAAGACCCTCAAGATTGGTGTCAAAGCTGGTCAACTAAAATTTGATATTGCTTAAAAATGGAGAGTCAGGAGCAGTCCTGATTCTTTTTTTTCTACTTTTTTATAAAAAAGTAGAAAAAACTATTGACAAAACAAAAATATAGTGTATAATAAAAACATAGAAAATAAAAATATCAAAAACTATAAAAAGGTAAAACGTTTATGAAAAAGAAAACAGCAGTGGTATTTGGGACCTTTGCCCCTCTTCATCAGGGTCATATCGATCTGATCCAGCGAGCGAAGCGTCAGTGTGACCAGGTCTGGGTAGTCGTTTCAGGCTACGAGGGAGACCGAGGTGAGCAGGTAGGTTTAAGTCTTCAAAAACGATTTCGCTATATCCGAGAGGCTTTTCGGGATGACGAGTTGACCTCTGTCTGCAA
>NZ_AJQY01000300.1:0-538 GCF_000296875.1 Streptococcus sp. GMD1S
TTTGCTCTGCTTGATAAGTCGAAGTTGCAGTGTCAGAAGTTGCTGTTGATGCTGCTGTTTCTTCTGTTGCACTTGTTCCTGTTGTATCAGCAGGCGTTTCAGTTGCCGGCGCAGCTGCTACTGGTGCTTCTGCTGGAGTTGTTGCTGCCGTTTCTTCGGTAGCTGGAGTCGCCACTTGTGGAGCTTCTTCAACTGGGCGAGTTGTTTCTGCTACTGGTGCTTCCGCTGGAGTCGTTTCAGCTGTTTCTTCAGCTACAGGTGTTTCTGTAGATGGTGTCTCTTCAGCAACTGTCCCTGTCTCAGAAACTTCTGAACTTGGCGCTACTTCTGCTGGTTTTTCATTCTCTGTTGCAGTTGGAGTTTCCTCAATTGGTTGAGAAAGGTCTTCTACTTGAACTGTTTGTTCATCGACGGTTACTTGGTTGGTCGTCAAATCAGCTGTCGCAGTCGTCACTTCTTCACTAGAATCTGCTTGAGGTGTCTGGATTTCAACTTCCGTCACCTCTTCTGCCTCATTGACAGTTGTAGTGAGGACAGT
>NZ_AJQY01000301.1:0-536 GCF_000296875.1 Streptococcus sp. GMD1S
ACTGATTGGACGGTTATAGGCGTGTCTTCGTTGGAGAAGTTAGACCAGGTTCGGAGCCAACTCATGTGGACCTTTCTTGTTGCTAGTGCTTTATCTCTTCTTGCCTGTATCTGCTTGGTGTGGTTCAGTCTTAAACGCTGGATTGCTCCTTTGAAGGACCTGAGAAAAACCATGCTGAAAATTGCTTCTGGTACACAAAATCTGCGTGCTAAGGAAGCTGGCGCCTATGAACTGAGAGAAGTGACTCGCCAGTTTAATGCCATGTTGGATCAGATTGATCAGCTGATGGCAGATGTGCGCAGGCAGGAAGAAGCGACCCGGCAGTATGAACTTCAAGCCTTGTCAAGCCAGATTAACCCCCATTTCCTCTATAATACTTTGGACACTATCATCTGGATGGCTGAGTTTCAGGATAGTCAGCGAGTGGTTCAGGTGACCAAGTCTTTGGCAACCTATTTCCGCTTGGCGCTCAATCAAGGAAAGGATTTGATTTCTCTTTCTGATGAAATCAATCATGTCCGCCAGTACCTCTTTAT
>NZ_AJQY01000302.1:0-536 GCF_000296875.1 Streptococcus sp. GMD1S
CGCCTCTTTTCCATGCTCCTAGCGCTGGCTATCGGTGTTCTAGCCTTTCAGCTGACAGGTTTTCACATCTGGAGCCTGGGCCTCTATCTGGCTCTCTATGTACCTCTTACTTACAAAATGGGCTGGGAAATCGGCATCACCCCTAGCAGTGTCTTGGTCAGCCATCTCTTGGTACAGGAGTCTACCTCTCCAGAGCTCTTGCTTAATGAAGTGCTCCTCTTTCTCATCGGGACAAGCTTTGCTCTATTGGTCAACCTTTATATGCCCTCTCGTGAGAAAGCCATCCAAAGCTACCACCTTCAGGTCGAGGAAAAGTTAAAAGACATCCTGCTTCGCTTTAAATACTATCTGTCAAGAGGAGACGGACGCAATCAAGCCCAACTCGTTGACCAATTAGACAAGCTCCTCGATGAAGCTCTTAAACTGGTCTACCTGGATCACTCGGATCATCTCTTTCACCAGACGGACTACCACATCCATTACTTTGAGATGAGACAGCGACAAAGTCGCATCCTGCGAAATATGGCCCAGCAGAT
>NZ_AJQY01000303.1:0-536 GCF_000296875.1 Streptococcus sp. GMD1S
AAAGGAATATCGTGCGAAATAAGGACAAAGGCATTCTCATAGTTTTGGAGATAACGCTTGAGCCAGTCAATGTGTTCAGCATCCAAGTAGTTGGTTGGCTCGTCAAGCAACAAAATATCTGGTTTTTCAAGGAGGAGTTTAGCCAAAAGCACCTTGGTTCTTTGTCCACCTGATAAGGCTGTTACATCTGTATCCATGCCATAGTCCATGACACCCAGAGCACGCGCTACTTCATCAATCTTAGCATCCAAAGTATAGAAGTCACGACTCTCCAAACGGTCTTGTAGTTCGCCAACTTCTTCCATGAGCGCGTCGATATCCGCTCCGTCTTCAGCCATTTCCATATAGAGGTCATTGATACGAGCTTCTGCTTTAAATAGCTCATCAAAGGCTGTACGCAAGACATCACGCACGGTTTGACCTTCCTTTAGTACAGCGTGCTGATCCAGATAGCCAGCAGTCACATATTTGGACCACTCCACCTTCCCTTCATCTGGTAACATCTTACCAGTCACGATGCTCATAAAGGTTGATTT
>NZ_AJQY01000304.1:0-530 GCF_000296875.1 Streptococcus sp. GMD1S
ATCCCCATCCCAGTTCCCATGACAGATACACGGTGGCCCTTGTAAGTACCAGTGTAACCAAACATGTTCCGCACTTCGTTAAAACAAACAGCATCTTCAAGGAAGGTCTCCGCAATAAATTTCGCACGAAGAGGATCCCCCGGAAGAAGAATTTTATCAGCAATTTCACCTTGCTGAGCAGCAATATGGATAGACATAATATAAGATACCAAACCCGTCAAAAAGCGAAGGGAAAATAGGAGTTGAGCGCAGTGAGCGATGCTCGCTAGACCAACTATCTTTTTCCCACTGCTTTTAGGGTGGGTTCAATTCCTTTCTTTCTTAATTTTGATGATATTGAGAAGACTAGACCGGCTTCAATTCAAAACCGAACCATCCTCTCTATGTTTTTAGAAAAGTTTTCCGCTCGTGTTCAAATCAGAACACACGCTCTACCTTTCTTTTTGTATATTTAGGATAGCGACAGAGAACAATGTAAAAATAGGAAACTGACGAAGCATCGCAGATGCTAGACAGTTTATCTTTTTTAC
>NZ_AJQY01000305.1:0-529 GCF_000296875.1 Streptococcus sp. GMD1S
CTTTCTTTACATTCTAAAAGAGGGGATGCTGCTAGTTGACTAGGATTGGTCCCTGGCTGATTCAGAGGCACAGGAAATTTGAGTTTCCTGTAATATTCCCTCCAAAAATCACTAATCTCCTGCTCCCCATCACCAAATTTCATGGGAATAGTTTCAAAAATCGGTAGGATTTCAGCGATATACTGGGAGCAATAAAAGCCATTCCCATCCGGATAAAAAGAGGCATTATAGGGTGCACCCAAATGTTTGCTAGCTCTCTCCTTTACCAAGTCAGCTTCCAGCTCTGGATAGACATAAAGATCGTAGAGATGAGTTGGTTCAAAAAAATCAGCTGGTTCTTGACAAATGACACCAGCTTGCCCACTAGCATGGTAGATGAAACCGTCCAAAAAAATGGCTACATGACTATAGTTACCGGTAGAAGCCAGGATGGCCTGCCCCATATCTGAAAGGTCCTTCACAAAAATCAAATCACCATTTTCTAACATCTTTCTCTCCTAGAAAAAAAGGAGCCGAAACCCCTTTAGCT
>NZ_AJQY01000306.1:0-525 GCF_000296875.1 Streptococcus sp. GMD1S
TCAGCAAAATCCGTCACAGACAAGACTCGCATCTCACCTTGTAGACCCTGCGTATTGACGATTTTCCCAACATTAAAGTAGTTCATCTTGTCTCCTGTATCTATTTCTATCCTTTATTTTATCACGTTCCAGGGATTTTCACAAGTTGGAGAAAATCAGCTATAATCCCAAAATTGCTAGTAGTTTCCTCTTTAATGTTAATTTATATTTAAAAGAAGAAATATTTATATTCCCGTTATACATATTACTATAAAATGTATACTCCCCAATTTGACCTTGACTTGTCTTCCATTTCATTCTTAAACTAGGTATAGTCTCAGGTAAATTTGTATAAATCAATAAGCATGTATAATTTTTTAAATTTTTGACTGTATGTATTTTATCTTGAACGACTAAACGATTACTTTTTGAATCATAGATTAAAGAATAAAATTCTACAATTTCAATATCAACTTCTTTTGGATAAAAAATCAAATGGTTATAATGTTTATCATTTTTATTATGTTTAAACTCATAAACATGATG
>NZ_AJQY01000307.1:0-521 GCF_000296875.1 Streptococcus sp. GMD1S
ACTCCTTCAGATCTTGAACCAGAAACATCAACAGAAGAGTTGATGGCTGATTCCCTGTCTGTTGTCGATAAAATTCTAAAGAATGCACCAAGTGTTCCTCCACTTTCAAGTGCTAGAACTGATGAAACGGATGACCAAGAAGAGAAAGAGATTAGACAGCCAATCATCGACAAGATTGAAGTTGTAGAATCTGAAGAACCTCTAGTAGAGCCGATTCATCTGGCTGAAGAACCTGTAGTGGAACCCGTTCAACCTAAGGTAGAACCAGTTGAGCTTAAACCCGAAGAAAAAGAATTTAACGATACTCCGACTAAGGTTGCCGTAACCTATAAAACAGAAGACAAGAAAGAGGAAATCACCCCAGGGATGCCTGAAAGAGTAGAGCCTGTTTCTACAGAATCTAGCAGTGGATTAGCTGATGCTCCGCGTCGTAGTCGTCGTCAAGGTGCAACATCAACTAAGAAAAAGAAAAAATCAAAAGCCAAAGGTTGCCTAGTAACAGTTCTAGTTCTCCTAGTACT
>NZ_AJQY01000308.1:0-515 GCF_000296875.1 Streptococcus sp. GMD1S
CGCAAAGCTGGAATCCTTGCGACTGATGTTTATGACTTTGAATCAAGCATGGATATCCAACTTACTCAAGACAAGGCTGGACGTTTGGACTACAGCGAAAGCTTGATGACCCACGCCATGGTCTTGACAGGTGTTGATTTGGATGAAAATGGCAAGTCAACCAAGTGGAAGGTTGAAAACTCATGGGGAGACAAGGTCGGTGCAGATGGTTACTTTGTTGCCTCAGACGCTTGGATGGATGAATACACCTACCAAATCGTTGTCCGTAAGGAATTGCTGACAGCAGAAGAACGGGCTGCTTATGAAGCAGAACCAATCGTACTTGCACCATGGGATCCAATGGGTGCCTTGGCAGAATAAAGCATAAAGAAAAGAGGTTAGGGAAATCCTAGCTTCTTTTTTAAGTCCTTCTTGAAGTGGCGATAGATGATGCTTGCCAAGTGAGTTCTCCTTATTTTAAGTCTTTAAGTGACAGAGAAAAAGATATGTGTTATTATAGTAGTACAAAAGGATAT
>NZ_AJQY01000309.1:0-514 GCF_000296875.1 Streptococcus sp. GMD1S
TATGCACGCGCCAAGTACTATTACTCAAAGAAACGAGAAGCAATTTACACAATTCCTGATTTGCTTCCGAGGTAATGTCATGGAAAATTTATTGGAAGTTGTTGAGCAATTTTTAAGTTTATCAGATGAAAAATTAGAGGAATTGGCAGCTAAAAACCATTTATTACGATTACAAGAAGAAAGGGAAGAGAAGAATGCGTAAGTTCTTAGTAGTTTTATTGCTACCTGCTTTTATCATAACTTCAAGAGTAGTTAGCACAGAAAAACAGCTTCCTTACTCTTCACAAGAAATTTATTATCTAACAGAGTCTGATTATGGATTCTACTATAAAGAAACTCTGGAATCCCCAATGGTATACGGAGAAACAGCTGTCTACGCTAATGAGGATCTTGTCAAGGAGTCTGGTAAATTGACTCCTGGAAACGCCTTTAAAATCGTAGAATGGCGTTTGAATAGACAAGGTGTTCCTGTTTTTAAATTAGATAATCACCAGTTTATCCTTGCAGATAAGCG
>NZ_AJQY01000310.1:0-513 GCF_000296875.1 Streptococcus sp. GMD1S
TTGGATTTTTCTTGAGGTAGTCTTGGTGATAATCCTCCGCCACCACAAAATTCTTCGAGTTTTCCTTTTCAACTGCCAGAGGTTGGTCGTATTTCTTAGCCACCTCATCAAAGACTTGGTTGATTACCTCCAAATCCTTTTCATCTGTGTAATAAACGCCAGTACGATACTGGGTCCCCACATCATTTCCTTGTTTATTTTTGCTGGTTGGATTAATGATGCGGAAGTAATGAAGCAGGATTTCCTTGAGGGAAATTTGATTAGCATCATAGGTGACATGGACAGTCTCCGCATGTCCTGTTTGATTGATCAATTCGTACTTGGTTGTTTCCCCTCTACCGTTCGCATAGCCTGAAACGGCATCTGTCACTCCAGGCACGCGTGAGAAGTATTCCTCCACTCCCCAGAAACAACCTCCAGCTAGATAAATTTCGTGCAAGTCTGCGTCTTTACTAATTTCTGTTTTTTTCACTGTTTTTCCTCCTTGGCTAACGGATGCTTTCTCAATTTGCG
>NZ_AJQY01000311.1:0-513 GCF_000296875.1 Streptococcus sp. GMD1S
ATCAAGATTTTATCCTCGCTACCACGATAGATGATCCGTGGAGAACGATGATAATCTGGATAATCTTCATAAAAACCATATCGAGATGGTTCTCTCAGAGTCAGTTGTGGCCCAACTTGGGCAGGACCCTGGACCCATACTTCATCTGGATAGAACTTGATCGTCACCGCCCCTAGACTCAACTCATCTCCAAAACCAATCAATTGCTGGTCCATTTGTTCCAGATGATTGTTTCGATAAAATGCGCCTTTTAGTCGAGTTAGCTTCCATTGATTTTGGGATTTTTGGAGTAAGAGTTCAACATCTCCATCTAGTGTGATCAATGCACCTTTTTGAGAGCCAATCTGAAACTCTGATAAATCCAAAAGGTCATAAACCCTTGGCTCCCCTTCTCGGAGATAAAAGACGACCTCACCCAAACGCAGACCATCTTTCAAGAGTCCCACTTCATCGTCGTACTGATAAAAGACCTCGTCACCATCGACCTTGAGCTGAATCGGTCTTTCCTGTTGA
>NZ_AJQY01000312.1:0-512 GCF_000296875.1 Streptococcus sp. GMD1S
GTCATGAAAAATGCCCAAACCAAGATTGCTCAGAGTTTGCGCCAGTTTGTGGTGCCGGCAGTCTTTGCTTTGTCAGGTACGCCTATTGAAAACCATTTAGGAGAGTTGTGGTCTATCTTTCAAATTGTGCTTCCAGGACTCTTACCAAGTAAAAAGGAGTTTATGAAATTACCGGCTGATCGAGTCGCGCAGTTTATCAAGCCCTTTGTCATGAGGCGTAAGAAAGAAGAAGTTCTTACAGAACTGCCTGATCTGATCGAAGTCGTCTATAAAAATGAACTGGAAGACCAACAGAAGGCTATCTATCTAGCCCAGTTGCAACAGATGAGAGACCGCCTAGCGCAAGTGACCGATCAAGAATTCCAGAGAAGTCGGGTAGAAATCTTATCTGGACTCATGCGTTTGCGTCAAATCTGCGATACGCCAGCTCTCTTCATGGACGATTACCAGGGAGCTAGTGGTAAACTCGATAGTCTCCGAGATTTATTGCTACAAGTGGCTGATGGTGGGCA
>NZ_AJQY01000313.1:0-512 GCF_000296875.1 Streptococcus sp. GMD1S
TCTTACTATGTGCTAAATACAGGGTCTATCTCCAAATGGGAAAAACGTCTTGAAAACTATATGGAAGATGCTCTTGTTATGTTGCGTCCGGTGCAACACCAAGTTATTTTGAAAACTTTACCCGGTTTAGCCCAATCATTTGGATCTGTAATTGATTCCTTGGCCTTTCCAGATGTCGTTGCAACTCTTTGTGGAGACGATGTCTGCATGATTATCTGTGAAGATGCTACAAAAGCGCAGGCTTGTTTTGAGAGTCTTAAAAAATATGCGCCACCATTTTTCTTTAGTGAATAAAACAAATCCCGTGATTAAAAAATCACGGGAATTTTTTATTTCTTTGACTGTGTTTCTTCTTTCTTTGTACGCGCCAATCGAAGAGCACGTTTAGGATTGAGACGATTAAACAATTCTTCTAGTTTCTTTTCATTCCACACATCTGCTGCAGAAACAAAATTGCCATCTGCATCTCGGAATGATATCGGTTTATCTCCCATATCAATCTCCTAGTCTAC
>NZ_AJQY01000314.1:0-510 GCF_000296875.1 Streptococcus sp. GMD1S
CCTGAAATGGTTTCTTCTGGAGTTTCTACAGGGAAATCTTTGTGCCATTGTACTGAGTATGTAGATGCAGGTGAAAGCCCTTCTTCTTTGATTTTTTCACTTGTTTGCACTGCAAAAATGGCCTCAGTCCATTTTTCATAGGTTTCACCATAAATTTTCTTGAATCGTGCAGAGTCGCTAGTGAGAACAGAGTCTAGGAGAATTTCAGCATCTTTTGTGACTTTCTCTTTAACTTCCGCTGCTTCATCCTTCTTCTCAACTTGTTCCGTTTTCTCTTTGTCATCAGAAGAAGCTTCAGATGACTGATTAGACAATGCAGAACATGCACCCAAGACAACTGTTGAGAGTGCTAAGATACTTAGTAACTTAATCTTTTTCATGTTTCACCTCTTTATGAAAAATTTACTCTTGGAGACCACCTCCAAGGATAGTTGTTTAGAAAAACACTGGGTTCATCTAACGGAGAATGGGGGATTCGAACCCCCGCGCCAGTTACCCGACCTAACGATT
>NZ_AJQY01000315.1:0-506 GCF_000296875.1 Streptococcus sp. GMD1S
GGTCTGATTTGCAAGCGCTCAGGAGCAGAAACTGTGCCCAGCTGTCCAAACAAAGGAAGACAGGCGGCCAGACGGTCACGATCACTGTTGTCAAACTGGAGGCGTTTTCTCCCTCTTTCCTCCTGAGGGAGCTCTTTGATTTCCTTTAGGAGGCTGATTTGTTTAGGGTTTAAGAGATAAAGATTCCCCTTACGAAAGAGAACTGCCCCTCCATAGAATACGTTAACTCGCTCACTTTCAGAAATCTCCATCTCAAAATAATCGGGAAACTCCTGCACAGAAAAAGAGAACAGTTCCGCATCGGGATCTAAATCATGAAAGAGAAGATTTTCATAACTAGTAATCTGGTGTTCAAAATGAAAATCTTCCAAGTTCATCAGCAACTCCACTCCCTGCTCAAAAAAGGTCAGAGGGAAAAAGAGGTGACGACCTTGATTGGGGAAAAAGAGCTCTTGACTCAGTCCCTCCTCAATCAAGCCACATAAAAAAGTAAGAACTTCTTGACT
>NZ_AJQY01000316.1:0-506 GCF_000296875.1 Streptococcus sp. GMD1S
CGACGCTGAATGTATTCCTTCTTCATAGGCTCTGCGTCGTTTTTACCAGCGGTCAAAGCCTCCACTGCAGCATGTTGAGCCATAGTATTTGCGGCAGTAACCAAATATTGGTGACTCTTGATTAACTGAGCTGTGAAAGTTGCAGGAGCAAAGATAAAGCCTAAACGCCAACCTGTCATAGCATGCGATTTAGACAAGCCATTAATAATAATAGCCTGGTCTCTCAGCATAGTTCCCAGAGACACATGAGCTTCCCCTGTATAGGTTAATTCTGAGTAGACCTCATCACAGATCACAAAAATCTCATACTTGCGTAAAACGTCTGCCAAGGCTTCCAACTGCTCCCGACTATAGGTAATTCCTGTCGGATTGGCTGGATAGTTGAGAATAACTGCTTTGAGCTTGTCCCCTTGCTCCAAAATGGCCTTTTCCAACATCTCAGGAGTCAAGACAAAACCATTTTCAGTTGTATCAATCTCGACAATCTCTGCCCCAACCAGATTGAC
>NZ_AJQY01000317.1:0-505 GCF_000296875.1 Streptococcus sp. GMD1S
GTAAAGATAAACTTAGATGCTAGGTCTAAACTTCTAAAAATCCCTGCTCGGTAGGCCTGGGCATACTCGACACCACTACTCGCCCAACCGATTCCTAGATTTATATTGTAAATTGTCATATGATCCTCTTTTTATGGAAAATGGGTGAGAATCTCACCTTTGGGCGTTACTTCCACAATCCCCATGAGAAGATTGCGTACCATATCTGTACGAATTTGTTGCTTCATGGTTTCAAAGCCTGCATAGGCCTCCTGATAGTACTCCACGATAGGGTTCTTTTGAGAAGCAGACTGGCTCCCGATTGCTAGACTGAGCTGTTGGAGATAGTCGACTTGCTCAACCCAGTTGTCATCAATAGCCTTGAGCATGGATATTCTCAGAAAAGAGTCATAGAGCTGGTGAGGTTGGAGGACTTCCTTTTTAGCTGCAATTTCCTTGGCTATTATTTTCTCTAGTAACTCCCGAATCTGATCTGCATCAGCTAAATCCAAATCAGCTGGTAATT
>NZ_AJQY01000318.1:0-503 GCF_000296875.1 Streptococcus sp. GMD1S
CAGGCTATCTCTCTCTTGGTTGAGGAAGGAGTTTTGGAGCGTCGTGTAGGAAGTGGGACTTTTGTCTCTAGCACTCGTGTCCAAGAAAAAATGCGGGGGACGACTAGTTTTACAGAGATTGTTAAATCTCAGGGGAAAGTACCTTCCAGCCATCTCATTTCTTACAGAAGAACCATTCCAAATGAACAAGAGGTCGCTAAGCTAGGGATTACTCCAACAGAGAATATTATCCGCATGGAACGGGTGCGTTACGCTGACCAAGTTCCGCTAGTCTATGAAGTCGCATCCATTCCTGAGAAATTTATTAAGGATTTCAAAAAAGAAGAAATCACCAGTCACTTCTTCCAAACCTTGCAACAACATGGCTATCGGATTGGCAAATCCCAACAGACCATTTATGCAAGATTGGCTAAGGAAAAGATTGCTCACTATCTAGAAGTCGAAAAGGGGCATGCCATTTTAGCCTTGACTCAGGTCTCTTATCTTGAAGATGGGACGGCTTT
>NZ_AJQY01000319.1:0-503 GCF_000296875.1 Streptococcus sp. GMD1S
CACTCCATCAGATGATAGTGCCACCAAACCTCACGCAAACGCCCAACCGAATGAGTATTCCAAGGTTTGTCCTGAGAGAGGAAATGCAAGATGGCTGGCAGAGGCTCCAAAGGAATCTGGAAGATAAATTCATGTCCATGTGAGGCAGCCCCA
This sequence comes from Streptococcus sp. GMD1S, assembly GCF_000296875.1. Classification (GTDB taxonomy): domain Bacteria; phylum Bacillota; class Bacilli; order Lactobacillales; family Streptococcaceae; genus Streptococcus. Next base: position 154 of record NZ_AJQY01000319.1, read on the forward strand.
CTGTCAAAGCCAATCTGAAAATTATAGTTCTGTCCCAGAGGAGCATAGCTGTCATGAAAGAGCATATTGAGGATGGACTGGTCTCCTTCACTCACATGTTGGTGTTCCCGCTCCGTCAACTCAACTAGCTCTTGTCTCACGGCTTCTGCCCGCCATTTTTTGTTATGGATCAAGAGTACACCTGCATTAAAGCCAACCCCAACTCCAAAACAAGATGGTGCAGCAGCAAGGTAGTTTTCGCCTAAGTCCATTTCAAAGAGAGCCGTCAAATCAGCCGTCACAACCAAATCACTATCCAAGTAAAGAACCTTGTCCTCTTCGACAAAATCAGGGATAAAGTAACGGGCAAA
>NZ_AJQY01000320.1:0-501 GCF_000296875.1 Streptococcus sp. GMD1S
GTTTACTTTATTTTAAAAAATAACCTCCTTCTGAATACACAAACAAGTACCAAGTTTTATAATGTATTTTATATATTAAATATATCAAAAGGCACCTTAAATTGCAATTATTTTCCATTAATTTAACCCAATAAAATGATATATAAGAAGGGGTCATTTAAAAGGAATAGTTGCAATGAAAATAGCTTTCGGTTCTAGACTCTTTCTACTACAAATTGAATTCCATTAATATCTTTTTCAAACTTCAAATTTATAGTTTATAGACTGCATTACTCTACATAAAAAGAAGGCGAACCTCCTTCTACACTATTTTCCCTTAAATTCCGCAAAGGTCTGTAAGATTTTGGCTGCTACTGCTAGAGAAGGAGCTCCTTTTAGCTCTAACGTTTCATCTGCATATGGAGTAAGACCAGTAAAATCTCCAATCTGGACAGAATAGAGAGACGTCTTAAACAGTTCAATATCGTTTTGGTCATTTCCAAAAGCGATGAAGTTCTCCCC
>NZ_AJQY01000321.1:0-1258 GCF_000296875.1 Streptococcus sp. GMD1S
TGATCTGGAGTTTTTACCGGTGGAGTTGGCTCATTTTCGTAGTTTGGTGCTACTGGAGCTGGTTCCAATGGTTTTTCTACTTCATAAGAAGGAGCTTGTGGAGCAGTTGGTTCAACTGGTGGAGTTGGTTTTTCCTTGGTAATTTTCGGAACGTTAACGGCACGAATCTTACCATTGAGTGAGTACCAGATGTTTGGTCTTTTACCTTCAGTATTGTCTCTTCCAGGTACTTGAGGCATTTCTGCTACAGACATCACATTGGTAGCAGATGTTGCACCAACTGTAACGTGATTCGTAGGACCGGACATACTAATAGCACCTGCACCATACCAAGAGTTTGGTGCATCTGATGAATCCCACCCCGATCCAGGTTCATTTGCTCTAGGATACATAGTCCAACGAGATCCACCCTGATCTTTTCTAAAATTGAGGGTTTTGGTAGCATAAATCATTCCATCTTTTTCATCAATAGATGAACCTGAAATTTTGATAAAAGTACCACTATAATCCTTGGCCATCTCAATAGAGTTGTGTTCACGGTTAAGTGAGGCTACTGAAAGAAGAGCATTGTCAAAATTAATTGGTTGGTCATTTTCATCGTAGAAGGTGAATTCATTTTTAATGAAAATTGACGTATCTTTTTCTACCTGACCCGTAAAGGCTGAAGCAAAAACCCCTAAAGTTGGGTCACTAAAGATTCCCAACCAAACTTTTCCAGTAGGATTTTTAAATTGCGAAGAAGGATCTACAGTATATTTGTAAACAATCTTGGAAATCTTTTTACCGTTGTAGTATGAATTTTGAAGGTTAGTATAAGTTGCAGTTACGCTTTGCCCACGTTCTAGAAGCACAGAGCCCCATTTAACCTCTGTTTTATTTCCTACATTAGTCGTCCAGTCTGATTTATCATTGATGTTACCATACAATTCCACTGAAGAAGTAGTTGCACCGTTTTCCAAGTTCTTGACATTTAGATTGTCTAACTGAAGATTTTTCTTGCCATATTGGTCTGTGTCTTTCTTAAAGGCTTCATCAACTGCTGCTGCAGTGAGAAGTTTTCCTTCCGTTTTGAGATCAAGTTGAGCATTCGATTCTAAGTCATAAACCAGACTCTGAGCAGATGGCTTAGACAAGTAACCATCTTGATCTTTATTCTTTTCAAGTTCTACCAATGCAGCCTTAATTTTGGCCTGCTCATCTTCATAAGCCTGCAACTTAGCCGGATACTCAGCCAACTCTTTCTTATATTTGGCAAGAT
>NZ_AJQY01000322.1:0-40910 GCF_000296875.1 Streptococcus sp. GMD1S
TGCACCCCTCATTTTTTGAGGGGTGCTTTTTTGCGTTCTAACAGGTTTTTTAAACAAATGGTTTATATCAAAGACTTATTTTCACGTTCAAAACCCCTCATTTTTTGCTCTGTTGACTTTCGCCAAATGGTTTTATACTAGTCTTGTGAGTTGGAGATGGCCATCGATAGTAACTCCAAAAAATTGATGAAGGACGGAATTTTCCGAATGAAAATAGTATTTATTTGTTCACCCTATCGAGGGAATGTTGCAGAAAATGAAAAGAAGGCCATTGCCTATTCCAAGCAAGCTGCCAAAGCTGGCTATGTCCCCCTTGCACCGCATCTGCTTTTGACACAGTTCTTAAACGACAGGAATCCTGATGAACGAATCCAGGGCTTGACCATGGGGCAGGAGCTTTTGAAGCGATGTGATGAGATTTGGGTCTATGGTCCCAATATCTCTCAAGGTATGAAGTATGAGATTGAAACGGCGAAAGAGCTGGGGAAACCTTTCCGATTATTCCACGAGAATGGTCAGCCTATCAATCCACATACCATGGAAATTGATGACCGGGTAGAACCCTTGTTTGCCCTCCAATGTAGTGGCCACAAAGTTCGCTATGCAGGAGAAAAGAATCCAAGAGTTACTAATACGAAAGATTCTGTTTGGTCGAAGTTTCCAAGCATGTTCTTAGAATAAGAAAGGAAAAGCTATGGCTCAAATGAAAAAACTAGAAACTGTTGTCTCCAACTTACGAATGCTGGCAGATAGTTTGGAAGAACTGTATGGTGCGGTTGACCATACAGATGAAGCACCTGTGGAAAAAGCTGAAAAGGCAGCTTTACCAACAGTCACTATTGAAGATATCCGTAAAGTTCTGGCCGAAAAGTCCCGAGCTGGTAAAACAGAACAGGTGCGAGAACTCCTTCAAAAGTATGGAGCAAACAAGCTCTCTGCGGTAGAAGAGAAGCGTTATTCTTCTCTTCTTGAAGATGCGAAAGGACTCTGATATGGCGGGAAAACAACACGCACTATTATCAGCATCCTCCAGCCACCGCTGGCTGACGGTGCCGCCTCTTGCTCGCTTAGAGGAGTTCTTTGAACACAAGACTAATCCTGCAGCAGAAGAGGGGACACTGGCCCATGCTCTAGCTGAGTATAAGCTGAAAAGTGCACTTCGGATAGAAGCAGAAGAACCGGAAGGTGAGTTGACGCTTGAGATGGAACAAGCCACGGAAGATTATGTTGCCTTCATCATAGATGAGTTTGAACAACTGAAACAAGGTACCAGTGATCCAATTGTTCTCATTGAGCAGAAAGTTGACTTTTCTCGCTATGTTCCAGAAGGATTTGGGACGGCTGACTGTGTCATTGTGGTAGACAGCACCCTGCATGTTGTGGACTTCAAGTATGGCAAAGGGGTGCTGGTCGAAGCCGAGAACAACCCGCAGATGAAGCTCTATGCCCTGGGAGCCTTGGAGTTCTACGATGCTCTCTATGATATTGAAGAAGTCAAGATGACCATTTTTCAGCCACGAAAAGGGAATATCTCAACGGCTATTTTACAACGAGAAGATTTGCTAGAGTGGGCTGAGACGGATCTGAAACCTAAGGCTGAACTGGCCTTTAAAGGAGAAGGAGAGGTCACCTATGGTCCTTGGTGTCAGTTCTCACCTTGTAATGCCGTTCTTCGGGCACGAATGGACTATCATAAAGAGCTTGAACAATTCCAGTTGGCTTCCCCTCATCTTTTGACGGATGGAGAGATTGAAGAAATTCTTCTTCATGTGGATGACCTAGTCAAATGGGCGACAGAGGTGAAAGACTATGCGACCAAGGTGGCCATTGATACTCATAAATCATGGGAAGGATTTAAACTGGTCGAAGGTCGCTCTATCCGTCAGTTCACTGATGAAGATGAAGTGGCCAAACTAGCAGAAGCAGAAGGCTTCACGGATATCTATAAACAAAGTCTGGTTTCTCTGACTGAACTGGAGAAACGGATGGGCAAGAAAGCATTTAACCGATTGTTAGGGCATTTGGTCCGCAAACCTCAAGGCAAGCTGACCCTTGTTCCTGAAAGTGATAAACGAAAAGAATATATTCCAGCAGCAGCTGAATTTGGAGGAAGCTAATATGTCAAAAGAAACAAAAGTAATCGTCCCTGGACGTCTATCCTATGCGAATGTATGGGAGCCGCAATCTATCAATGGTTCAGAACCGAAATATTCTGTATCAGTAATTATTCCAAAGAGTGATAAGGCCACGATTCAGAAAATCCAACAAGCCGTAGAGCAGGCCAAACAAGAAGCTATTTCAAAATTTGGAGGGAAGATTCCAGCCAATCTGAAACTACCACTCCGAGACGGAGATATTGACCGGCCGGATGATGAAGCCTATGCCAATAGTTATTTTATTAACTGTAATTCCAAACAAAAGCCGCAGGTCGTAGACCAGCAGGTTCAGCCAATCCTAGATCAGACGGAAGTCTATTCAGGCTGTTATGGTCGGGTATCTGTGACATTTTATGGCTTTAACTCCAATGGCAATCGTGGGGTGGCAGCTGGCCTTGGAAACATTCAAAAATTGAAAGACGGAGAACCACTGGGTGGCCGAGTTCGAGCAGAAGATGAATTCGGTACCGTTGATGATGACGACTTTCTAGCTTGAGGTGGGTCTCCACCTCTTTACCTATTGGAGGACGGATGAAAACTCTAAGCATTGATATTGAAACTTATTCAGATGTAGACTTAACAAAATGCGGAGTCTATCGCTATGTGGATAGCCTAGCCTTTGAGATTTTGCTCTTTGCCTATAAAGAGGATGAGAAAGAAACGCAGGTGGTAGACTTAGCTCAGGGAGAGCAGATTCCTGAAGAGATTCGTTTAGCTCTATTAGATGATGCCATTATAAAAACGGCCTTCAATGCCAACTTTGAGAGGGTCTGTCTTTCCAAGTTTCTAGGAGAGCATCTCTCAGCTAAGTCCTGGTTCTGTACGGCGGTACTTGCAGCAAGTTTAGGCCTACCATTATCCCTTGAAGGAGTGGGCCGAGTTCTCAACATAGAAGAACAAAAGATGAAAGAAGGAAGCAGGCTGATTCGCTATTTCTGTCTGCCCTGTAAAGGAACGAAAGCAAATGGTATGCGAGCGCGGAATTTCCCCCATCATGCGCCTGAGGACTGGGAATTATTTAAACGTTACTGCAAGCGAGATGTTGAGGTGGAACAAGCTATTCGAGAGCGTCTGAGAAACCATCCCTTGCTTTATAGTGAGCAGCTTCTCTATCAGTTGGATCAGGAAATCAATGACCGAGGCATAGAAGTAGACTTGCAGTTGGTTGAACAGGCCATTCTTTGTGACCTTTCTTATAAGGAGCGGGTCACAAAGCGTGCTTATGAATTGAGTGGATTAGAGAATCCGAATTCTGTCTCTCAACTAAAGGGCTGGTTAGAAGAGCAAGGAGTCTTCATGGACTCGTTGGGAAAGAAAGAGGTGACCAAGCAACTCAAAGAAGCAGATGGAGAAGTACTTGAAATGTTAAAACTGCGTCTCTTGATGTCCAAGACCTCCGTCAAGAAATACCAGGCTATCGAACGCTGTGTTTGCTCAGACGGCCGGGTACATGGACTTTTGCAATTTTATGGAGCGAATCGCACTGGCCGCTGGGCTGGACGATTGGTTCAGGTGCAGAATCTTCCTCAGAACAAACTCAAGGATTTGTCCCTTGCCAGAACCCTTGTGAAAGAAGGGAGGTTTGAAACCTTGGATACTCTCTATGAGAATGTCCCGAGTGTCCTTTCTGAACTTATTCGGACTGCCTTTGTCCCCAAAGCAGGTCATCAGTTTATCGTTGCTGACTTTGCTGCGATTGAAGCTCGGGTGTTGGCTTGGCTGTCTGGGGAATCTTGGCGGTTAGATGTTTTTGAACAGGGCGGGGATATCTATTGCGCATCTGCGTCTTCTATGTTTGGAGTACCGGTTGAGAAACACGGTGTTAATAGCCACCTTCGCCAAAAAGGTAAGATTGCAGAACTAGCTCTTGGTTATGGTGGGTCAGTCGGCGCTTTAACCGCTATGGGAGCACTGGATATGGGACTGGAAGAAGAGGAACTGCAGCCGCTCGTCAATCAGTGGCGGTCAGCCAATCCGCATATTGTGGCCTTTTGGTGGGAGATAGATAAGACCGCAAAGCAGGTCTATGAAACAAGAGAACCGAAGAAGATTAAGAATCTTGTCATCAGCTATCAATCTGGCATGCTCTTTATTACGCTACCTTCTGGACGAAAGCTAGCTTATGTTAAACCTCGCATGGGCATGAATGCATTTGGCAAACCTAGCTTGACCTATGAAGGGATTGGAGAGAGTAAGAAATGGACTCGGCTTGAGACCTATGGACCAAAGTTAGTGGAAAATATTGTTCAGGGTATCGCCCGAGATTTATTGGCCTATGGCATGGTGCAGCTCGAGCAAAAGGGATTAGCTATTGTTCTTCATGTGCATGATGAAGTGGTGGTAGAAGTGAGAGAAGAGAGTGTGGCAAAAGTCTGCCAGCTACTTGCCACAAAGCCAGACTGGGCCGAAGGTCTGCCTTTACAAGCCGACGGCTATGCCTGTGAATTTTATAAGAAAGATTAAGGAGGAAAGAATGGAACTTACCATTTCATTAGGAAACAAACGAACCGATAAGATTTGGACGCAAACCAGTTATAGCTTGGAACAGTTTGAAGCCCGCATTTCAACCACTATCCGAACGGCTGAGACCGTTGCAGAGTATAAGAAACTAGCGAAATCAAAACAAGATAATATTAAAGATGTCGGCGGCTTTGTTTTAGGAAAGCTTGACAAAGGAAGACGAAAGAAAGATGCGGTGTTGTCTCGCTCGGCTCTGACTTTAGATATGGACTTTGCGACACCTGGCATTATGGATGAAGTCGAACTCTTCTTTTCTTTCTTTGCCTATTTCTATTCAACGCATAAACATACCAAAGAGCATCCAAGGCTACGTTTGATTATCCCCTTATCTCGGGAAGTAACGGCTGAGGAATACCAGGCTGTTGCCAGAAAAGTGGCTGAAGATATCGGTATGGAGCTATTTGATGATACGACCTATGAACCGAGTCGACTCATGTATTGGCCTTCAACCTCGCAAGATGGAGAATTTGTCTTCAAAAAATTGGAGGGTGACTTCCTCAGTCCGGACACGGTTCTAGCGCGCTATCAGAACTGGAAAGATACGACTGAGTGGCCTGTATCCAGCCGGCAGAACAAGCTGCTGGAGCGGGCCATTGCCAAACAAGCAGATCCTCTTGGAAAATCTGGCTTGATTGGGGCTTTTAACCGAACCTACACCATTACAGAAGCAATTGAAAAATTTCTAGGAGATGTTTACAAGCCTTCCAGCATTCCAGGTCGTTTTGATTATATTCATGCCACAACCAGTGCTGGGGTTGTTCTTTATGATGACAAATTTGCTTATAGCCACCATGCGACCGACCCTTATGGTCACAGGCTTTTATCGGCTTTTGACCTGGTTCGCCTGCATCTCTTTGGTGATCAGGATGATGAGGAAAAGAAAGACTCAGCTAAGCAACCGTCTTATAAGGCTATGCAGGATTATGTCCTAAAAGATGATGCGACCAGGGAGACACTGGCAAAAGAGCGCTTAGCAGATGCGACTTTGGAATTTGCTGATACGGAGAATTGGCAGGCGAGCTTAGAGCTGGATAAGACCGGCCGTGTTAAGGATACCTTATCCAACATTGCGACGATTCTGCACTTTGACCCCAATCTTCAAAACATTGTCTACAATGAATTCAAGAATGTTATTGATGTGATTGGTGAGCTGCCTTGGAGACGGTCACGTCCTGGCTGGAATGATTCGGACTTAGCTAATGCCAAGCTCTACTTTGAGCGTGTCTATGGTATTTGGTCACCTACCAAGTTCAAGGATGCTCTTTTAGCTGTGGTGACTTCTTACCGGCTCTACCATCCCATTAAGGAGTATTTAGAACCCTTGGTCTGGGATGGAGTCGAACGGATTGATTCGCTTCTTATCGTTTACCTTGGGGCAAAGGACACAGCTTATACACGAGCAGTCATGCGAAAAACTATGGTGGCTGCGATAGCAAGAATTTATGAACCAGGTATTAAGTTTGATTCTATTCTTGTACTAAATGGACCGCAGGGGATAGGAAAATCAACCTTCTTTCTCAAGCTAGGTAAAGAGTGGTTCTCGGATTCTCTGGCGATTTCAGACATGCGGGATAAAACTGCGGCAGAAAAGCTCCAGGGCTATTGGATTCTAGAAATTTCTGAGATGACAGGAATTCGAAAAACAGATGTGGAAACTGTTAAATCCTTTATATCACGACAGGATGATAAGTTCCGTCAAGCCTATGGGGTGAATGTGGAAAGTCACCCACGCGCTTGTATTATTGTGGGTTCAACCAATTCAGAAGGTGGCTTCTTGCGAGACGTGACTGGGAACCGTCGCTTTTGGCCGATTCGAGTGTCCGATGCCAGTCAGTTAAAGCCTTGGGAGCTAGTCGATGTAGACCAATTGTGGGCAGAAGCCAAGGTCTATTATGAAGCAGGGGAGGAATTGTTTCTAAAAGGAAAAGCAGAAAATGAAGCAAATAAAGAGCGACAGGAGGCCATGGAATCAGACGACCGAGAAGGCATTGTAGCTGAGTACCTGGATACCTTATTGCCAGATAACTGGGCCAAGATGGACTTATATGAGCGACGGACTTTCTTGGCTGGTAGTGACTTTGGCAGTCAGACTTTGAAGGGAACAGAACAGCGTGAGCGGGTCTGCATTATGGAAATTTGGTGTGAGTGCTTCGGTAAGGAACGACAGAATATCAAAAAGGCTGATTCCTATGAAATTGAAGGAATTCTAAATAAAATCGGTGGCTGGAATAAGTACACAGGAAATACGACTGGTAAGATGAAGTTTTCCCTGTATGGTACTCAACGTGCTTTTGTCCGGGTGCCGTAAGGCAACTTGGGAAGCTTTAGTTGGTTTCCGCAGGTTTTCGATTTTACCTTTCAGCAACCGAATGGGAAACTGCTCAAAGCTGTTGCCAATAGTAGTTTCTCTAGTACTAGTTTCCTTAGTTGCCTATCTTTTCTAAGAGAGTAGTGTTACTACTAGTAAAATAGGAGTAATGGACACCCATACGCGCGTAAGGAGTTTGAACCCTTTTGGCACCCCCTATCGGAAACCCTGGGAGGAGAAGAAATGCGAGAAAGAGAAATTGAAGAAAAACTGAGACTAGAAAGTCAGAAGCGGGGTGGTCTCGCCATGAAGTTTGTCTCGCCTGGCTTGGTAGGGATGCCTGATCGAATCGTGATTTTACCTCAAGGAAAGATTGGTTTTGTGGAGTTAAAAGCCCCAGGAGAAAAGCCCAGAAAGATTCAGGTCAGGCGCATGGAACAGTTAAGAAAGCTGGGGTTTCTGGTTTATATGCTGGATGATAAAGGAAAGATTGGAGAAATACTAGATGACATACAAGGCACATCCTTATCAGGAGGTAGCGACTCGATTCATTGAGGAGCATGAGACAGCTTGTTTGATTCTTGATATGGGACTAGGCAAAACCGTGATTACCTTAACGGCATTGTGGAATTTGATATTGGATTCATTTGAGGTCAGAAAAGTCTTGGTCATTGCCCCGCTTCGAGTAGCCAGTCATACTTGGAAGAGTGAGCTGGATAAGTGGGAACATTTAAAGGGGCTGGATATTTCCATTGCCATTGGCAGTGAACCAGAGCGAAGAGCCGCCTTAACACGCTCAGCCTTTATTTATACCATCAACCGAGAAAATGTCGTCTGGTTGATTCAGAATCAACTCTTTGATTTTGATATGGTGGTGATTGATGAGCTATCTAGCTTCAAGTCTTATCAGGCTAAACGCGTCAAGGCTCTTAGGAAAGTTCGATTTAAAATCAAGCGCATGGTTGGGCTGACGGGAACTCCTGGAAACATCATGGACCTATTTTCTGAGATTGGCATTTTAGATGGCGGACAGCGCCTGGGACGCTTCATCACAGCTTTTCGCAATCAGTATTTTGACCCCGACAAACGAAACGGTCAGGTTATCTTTTCTTATAAGCCAAAGGATGGCGCAGAAGAAGCCATCTATGAAAAGATAGCGGATATGACGATTTCTATGAAGGCAGTGGATTATCTTAATATGCCAGAACGAGTGGACAATGAAGTTCTAGTTGAGATGTCGGAGACAGAATTTGCAGTTTATAAGGAGCTCAAAGCAGAGATGGTGGTTTCTCTCAAGGGGCAGGTACTTGATGCCGTGAACAGTGCCAGCCTTTCGAATAAATTACTGCAGATGGCTAATGGCATGGTTTATGATGAGAATCGAAAGGCGGTACTCTTGCATGATCAGAAGTTAGTGGCTCTTGAAGAAATGGTGGAGAGTATGAATGGCCGGCCTTTGTTAGTCGCTTATTGGTTCCAGCATGATTTGAAACGCATCAAGGAACGTTTTTCAGAAACTAGAGTGATTCAAAGCAATCAGGATATTGAGGACTGGAACAAGGGAAAGATAGTCCTTGGTTTGATTCACCCGGCAAGCAGTGGTCATGGACTGAATCTTCAAGCTGGCGGTCATACCATTTGTTGGTTCGGCTTAACTTGGTCTTTGGAGCTGTACCAGCAACTTAATGCCAGGCTCTGGCGGCAAGGGCAGAAAGAAACGGTGGTTGTTCACCACATCATTACAAAGAGCACGATGGACGAACAAGTCATGAAACGATTGAAAGAAAAGGACATCTCTCAGCAATCCCTGATTGATGCCGTCAGATATGAATTGAGAGAGGAGGAAAAGGATGGATAAAATAGAAAGCTTTTTCTATGATTACAAGAACATGAAAAAGGAGATGAAGCTCTTATGTAGCCAGTTGGACCAGTTTGTCGGCATCTCAGAAAATGAGATGCTGGACACCATGGTCTATGGTCGGTCTGATGAACCAAGGGTGCAGACCAGTAAGAATCCTTATCGCAGTGAGATCATTGCTTTATCCTACAAGGAAGAAACAGAGAAAGCCAATCGGGAGCTTTATCAATATTTGTCAAAGCGCTACTGTCGTTTAGTTCAGGAATTGCATTTTTTTGAAGTAGCTGTCAGTCAGCTTCCAGATGATTTGGCGGAATTTGTGACGGATTTAGTCATTGTGTCAGAAAGCTGGGACAACCTTATGGTCAAGTATCATATCAGCAGGAGTACCATTAGCAGGTGGAAGCAAAAGGCCATTAAGGAACTGCGTTTGATTTATACCATCAGAAACCAGCAGTTAGAAGATTTTTTACTTAGCTAGAGGAGAACCATATGTGCAAACGAGGAGATATTTATTACGTAGATTTTGGAAATCAGAAAAACAGTCATATTCAGCAAGGGATTCGACCGGCCATCATCGTCAGCAATAATAAAGCTAATGACCATTCTCATTTGGTTACGGTTGTTCCCCTAACCAAGCAGGTTCAAAAGAAAAAGCACCTGCCTACTCATGTGTATCTACCTAAGAAAGTTTTCAAAGGGCTTAAGTGGTCCAGCTTGGTTTTGGCAGAGCAGGTTCTTACAGTGGATAAATTTCAGTTAAAAAATAAGGTCATGACCATTCGAGAAGAAGCCTGGCTGGTGCGGATTGACCGGGCTTTACGGGTCCAGATAGGAGTTTAAAAAATTTTGAATAATCTTCGCTAATGACTTGATAAATAAAAAGTCGTACGGTAACATACACATACAAAAAAGAAAAGGGGTAAAAGCCCTGAAAAAATAGTGGACTTAATTAAGAAATACGGATTTTACCACGTTGGAAGTTGACGACTACGTTTGGTTGGACTAAGGAGGCAGAAACATGTGGCAAGAAGGAATATTTACAAGTCACAATCGAAAGGTGGTTTACCTAGCGAAGGTAAGCACTGAACCCTTCGAGGATGGAATAGACAACGGACGCATCTTTAAATTGGGAGTGGACGTAGACGGTGAGGAAGTCATTAGTTACGACAGGGGTTGGGAAATGTATCCGGAAGATGAAAGCCTAGAAGAAATTTTGGACCAGATTCTAGAACGTTTTCCAGCTTAAATATAGAGCGCAGAAATATTTGAAGTTTCTGCCTTAAAAATGTCTGAGATACAAGAAATGGTCATTTCAGGCATTTTTTTGTACATTTGAGAGGATAGCAACCCCTGATCAGTTGTTTTTAGTTATACTAGAAGTACCAACAGAAAGAGGTGCTACACTTGAAAATCTTAGAAGTTGAAATCCTATCTACTTTATTTGTTTCAGGAGTCTATATCTACCATATCAAGTTTCAATTCTTAACACTTTATAATCAACAAACCTACAGCATGCAGGTTATGCCAGTGACAAAGGAAGCCATCTCAGATATGGCAGCATACATAATGGAAAATTATTACAGGCGCATGGTTCGTTGTTCATTGGATTGTTTTTCATTTGCGTAATAGGTCTACTTAACGTATAATATGATGTAGATGAGATATTCTCATGTCATCACTTTGATGAGACAAGTGACGGTTCTGACTTGTTGGTAAACAAAAATTAGCCGAGTGTGAAATGAGAATTTTTAATTTGAGTGGTCGGCTCATGGTCAATCTGATATTAATCTTGGACATAAGGGCCAAGCGGGTGGCGGACACCAAAATTAAATCCGATATTTAATCTTGGACATAAGAGCCAAGCGGGTGGCAGACACCAGAATAAACCGACTAAAATAAATGGCTTACAGCTTGCTGTAGGTCATTTTCATTTAGAAATTGAAAAGAGGTTGAGGTTTCAAAATTTTGAAAAAATTCCACTGATTACTTGCATCACCTCCTTTCTTGTTGTATAATATTAGTGAAGATAGAAATATCTTGAGTGTGGAGACACTTTAAAGTTGTACTGGGTATGGAACAGGTATAATTCCATAACTTAAAGCTATCAAGATGGGTAGCGAGCTCCAAAGCAGAGATAGTGCTTGACTAATACGGCTAGTAGAAGAATGTCCGTAACATTTTAGCTATCAAGATGGGTAGCGAGCCTGACAACCAGGATAAAACACTCACTATATAAATAGAAGGGTGACCTGAGTAGGTTGCTCTTTTATTGTTAAAGAAAGACTGGAAAAGCTTAGTGAATATTCATAGAAAAAAAGAGCAAGTAAGAAGAAATATTATTAGTAGTGCTCGTTTGTATAAGGAGAGACTTGTAGGTAAGCGTTTTATTTATATATTTGGTGATGAATGTTTTGAAATGCATTTTAAAACTGATAGTTTTAAACATCTTACTGGTGCAAATGCAAGACTGTCGCCAAACCAATTTTACATGTCAGCCTCTGAAGGGCATTTAGGGGGAAATCAGATATTTTTTAATGATCGCCATCCATTAAGTATAGCAATCAGAAAAACGGAGGGATTGAGAGCACTAGATTTATTTATAAAAGAGGAGCTATTTGTAATAAAGGATTTAGTTACTGCGTCAGCAACTTATCCGTATGCACTCACAAACCTAGATAAATCATTATTAGTGGTTCTGGACTCAACTGATGCTACTGGGGATACATATTATGTGCCTAGGAGTTTTAGAGTTAAAGATAGAAATATATTTGATAAAACAAGCTCTCAGTCTATTCATGCTGTCGATTTTATTTTAAGTAAAGAAGATGTGATAAGGAAGTATGATACTATCCACATGCAAGATAAGGGAAAAAGTTTGAGTACTTTATCAGAGGAGCTGAAAATGAAAATCTCTGATGATCTTATGTGCTAGTAGCCGTATTTTATAACTGAAATACTAAGTTCTATCTGTTGGTGAGATAGAACTTTTTTATTTGTCAAGTAAAAACTGTAAAAAACAAAAAGACGGGACTACCCCGGTATTAGGGCGGGACTACTCTGGAACTACCCCGGTATTAGGGCGGGACTACTCTGGAACTACCCCGGTACTAATACGGTACTAAGTCGGTACTGCTTTGCACGAATAATTGTGATATGATTAAGATGTGAAAGAACATAGAGAGGAGGGGTGAAGGCCATGCCGAGACGACCCGCTCAGCCCTGCAAATTTCCAAACTGTCCAAAGCTCGTACCTTATGGTTCTAAGTACTGCGAGGATCACCAAAGTGTTCACTCACTTGAGGTGAAGTCGACAAAGGCTAAAGGTTACGACTCACGGTGGAACAAAGCTCGGCTTCATTTCTTGAAAACACATCCGCTTTGCGTGAGGTGTCGAGCTAAAGGAATGATTACACCTGCAACAGTAGTGGATCATATCACTCCTCATCGAGGAAACCAAAAACTCTTTTGGAATGAGGGCAACTGGCAACCTCTTTGTAAATCCTGTCATGATTATAAAACTATGACGGAAGACCATGCTCCAATTTATGGCTATGATTTCTGACGAGGGGTAGGGGGGATAAAATCTCTGTGAGTTGCCTCTCAAAAGACCGTGGCCCCCTCAAACGTGCATTTTCGCAAAATGTAAAAGGGGTATATTTTTTGAAGAAATAAATAACTGAAAAACAAGCTGTAACAGGAAGTTATGGCTTGTTTTTATTTCGTTTTATGATTTAAAAGGTTAGAGATTTCAGTAAAGAAAGGAGGCAGAAATGGACGATTTTCAGAGAAAACAGATTAGAAAACTACGTTCTGAAGGTTTGGGATACCAATCGATTGGAAAGATAGTCGGTTTATCTAGGGATTCTGTTCGCAATTACTGCAAACGAAATCCGGAACTATTGGGCTATCGAAATGCCGTCACGAAGATGATGAAAGACCAAGCCAGTGGTCTTCCTTGTTGCCTTCACTGTAAAGAAACCTTTATCCCCAAAGGAACTGGTCGACCTAAGAAGTTTTGTTCAGATGCTTGTCGGAGATACTGGTGGCAGGACCATCCAGAATTACACCAGAAACAAAATACAGCTTACTATGAATTGGCTTGCCAACATTGCGGTAAGTCTTTTTTATCATACGGCAATGCGAAGCGGAAATTTTGTAGCCATGCCTGCTATATTCAATCTCGTTTTTACTAAGGAGGTAGTATGAAAGTCACACAAGATATGACATGGGTCTCTTTATCCATTGACTCTTTAAAACCAGCGGCTTATAACCCACGAAAGAAACTCAAGAAGGGTGATAAGGAATACGAAAAAATCAAGAAATCCATTGTGGAGTTTGGTTATGTTGACCCGATTATTGTTAATTTCGATGGTACTGTAATTGGAGGCCATCAACGACTGACCGTCTTATCTGACTTGGGCTATAAAGAAGTTCAATGTGTTCAGGTTCGAATTGAGGATGAGAATAAGGTAAAGGCCCTGAATGTTGCTTTAAATAAAATCACAGGCGCGTGGAATGAAGAACTTCTCGCAGACCTGATGGTGGACTTGCAAGATGCGGATTTCAATTTAGACCTAACCGGTTTTGAAGCCCCAGAAATCGATCAGCTATTTTCTAAGGTTCACAACAAGGAAGTGAAAGAAGATGACTTTGATGTAGATGGGGAGCTGACAAAACCGACTATCTCGAAACAAGGAGATATCTGGCATCTTGGGAAACACCGAGTGATTTGTGGTGATTCTACAAAGCTAGAAACTTATCAGCTTCTCCTGGGAGATAAGAAGGCCAACCTTATCGTAACTGACCCTCCTTACAATGTTAATGTGGAAGAAACAGCGGGAAAAATCAAAAATGATGATATGTCCGATGCGGATTTTTATCAGTTCCTTTTTAACATGTTTGTCAATGTAGAACAGTCCATGGAGGATGATGCTTCTATCTATGTTTTCCATGCGGATACAGAAGGACTGAATTTCAGAAGGGCCTTTAAGGATGCTGGCTTTTATCTGAGCGGTTGTTGCGTTTGGAAAAAGAATGCTCTGGTATTAGGTAGAAGCCCTTACCAGTGGCAACATGAACCTGTGCTCTATGGCTGGAAACAAAAAGGAAAACACCAATGGTTTTCTGATAGAAAGCAGACGACCATTTGGGAATATGACCGTCCAAAATCCAGTAAAGAGCATCCGACTATGAAGCCTGTTCAGCTTATGGCTTATCCGATTCAGAATTCTTCCATGCGAGGGACACTTATACTGGACCCATTTTTAGGCAGTGGGTCTACCTTAATTGCGGCTGATCAGACAGGTCGAGTTTGTTATGGCATAGAACTGGATGAAAAGTTTGTGGATGTTATTGTCAAACGCTACATGGAAGCAACAGAAAAGACGGATGTGAAACTAATCCGTGAAGGCAGGACCTTATCTTTTGAAGAAGCTTTGAATGAAATGGAGGAAGCACAATGACGATAACTTTTCTGGATTTCTTTGCAGGAATCGGTGGCTTTCGTTGTGGATTAGAGTTGACGGGAATGAAATGTATTGGCTATTGCGAGAAGGATAAGTTTGCAAGAAAATCATATGAAGCCATGTATGAAACGAAAGGAGAATGGTTCCATGACGATATCACAAGCATCAACCCAGCACAACTTCCAAAAGCAGATTTATGGTGTGCGGGAAGCCCTTGTCAAAATCTGTCTATCGCAGGAAAGCGAGCCGGATTATACGGTGAACGAAGTGGACTCTTTTTTAGATTTGTTGCTTTGCTCGAAAGCCAAGAAGAAAAGGATAAACCCGAGTGGATACTCCTTGAAAATGTTAAGGGACTTTTATCAAGCAGCCGGGGACGAGATTATCTCGACTATCTCTCTAGTCTGGGGCAAGCAGGGTATGACCTCGAATGGCAGATTTTTAATTCCAAAGATTACGGAGTCGCACAAAACAGAGAACGAGTCTATACTCTCGGACATCTTAGAAGCAGAGGTAGACGACAAGTATTACCTGTCCGCAGAGAAAGCAGCAGCCATCTTAAGCAGCTTATAGGTGGCATGCAAAGTTACAGAGTTTATGATACTTCTGGCATTTCAACGACTCTTGTTGGTGAGGGAGGCGGAGTAGGTGCTAAAACAGGACTCTATATGATTGACCAATCTTTGACAGCTCCTAAGGTAACAAATACAGCACGCTGTATCACTGCTCGCTATACATCAGGGGTGACAAAAAGAACAGCTATGAATACAGCAGTTTTAGAAGTTGCTGAGCAAGAGGGGATAAAGGTTCGCAATGGTACTAAGAAAGGTTATCAAGTTGCGAATGTTGGAGATTCAGTTGATTTATCTTATCCAGGATCCAGAACAAGAAGAGCACGAGTTGGAAAAGGATTGGCTCATAACCTTTCTTGCGGAGGGCAAATGGGAGCTGTTGTCTGGAAGGGAAAAACAGTTAAGATTCGAAGATTGACTCCTAAAGAATGCTTCAGGCTTTAAGGATTTCCTGATGAGTTATTTGAAAAAGCTTGTGCCGTAAATTCGGATGCTCAGTTGTATAAACAAGCAGGAAACGGTGTGACAGTATCAGTTGTATTTGCTATTGGGAAAGCCATTCTAAATGCGATAAAGGAAAATCATGACGAATAATCTTCCTGAATCAGAAACCAAGCATTATCTTGAAAAAATTGCTGTTCAATTGGAGTCGTTTCCATCGATATCACCAGTTTCCAAAATACAACTTCAGGAACTGCTTATGCATATTAAGAGGGCATTGAAGACCAATCAGTTTGGTTATCTAGAATTGAAATATATCAATCAAATGATTGAGCAATTGATTGTGGAGACCACTCTTGAAAGTCAAAAAATATTCGAATAATTATCTCTTATAACTGGATAAATATGTATAATAGAGGTATTATACCATTGAACAAATTGAACCCCAAAGGAGAACAAAGATGAATGCGAAGATTGTAGAATTATTAAAAAAGCGGTATCCTGCTGGAACAAGGGTGCGGCTCTTAAAAATGGAAGACCCGAATCCAGTGCCAATTGGTATGTTGGGAACGGTGGAAGATGTAGATGATATTGGTTCCTTGGTTGTTCAATGGGACAATGGCCGACAACTCCATGTGTTACATGGCATTGATGAAGTAGAGAAAATCGATTCATAAGAAATTAAGTCTTCGGACTTTTTTCTTGTGGGCTGAAGGAGGTGAGGGCATGGCACAGAAGGGCAGAAAGCCCAAACCAATTAGTTTAAAAATCTTAGAAGGGAATCCTGGCAAGCGTCCACTTCCAAAGAATGAAATACAGCCTAAGAAGAAAGCTCCTAGATGCCCTTCCTGGCTTGAAGAAGATGCCAAGAAAGAATGGAAGCGTATGGGCAAAATCCTAGAAGGATTGGGACTTTTAACTGATATGGATATGACAGCTTTTGCAGGTTACTGCCAAGCTTATGCACGCTGGAAGGAAGCAGAAGAGTTTCTTTCAAAACACGGCTCTATCATCAAAACTCCCAATAGCTATCTCCAACAAGTGCCACAAGTTTCTATTTCTCAGACCAATCTTAAAATCATGCTTAAATTCTGTGAACAGTTTGGCTTGACTCCATCTTCCAGAACACGACTTGCTTCGATGGATACAGATGTGGGGTCAGGTGATGAAATGGAAGATTTACTTGGAGGGCGCTTATGACATATTACTACATCCCTTCTCCCTTCATGCTTCCAACTTCTCATTATGACGAGAAAAAGGCAGACCGGGCAGTAACCTTCATTCAGAATCTCTGCCATACCAAAGGACGCTGGGCGGGACAGAAATTCTTCTTATTACCCTGGCAGGAACAAATTGTACGTGACCTTTTTGGTATCGTAAAAGAAGATGGGAATCGACAGTTCCTGACGGCCTATGTAGAGATTCCTAAAAAGAATGGGAAGTCTGAACTAGCTGCTGCGATTGCTCTTTATCTCTTATACGCAGACGGAGAAGCCAGTGCCGAAGTGTATGGGGCAGCTTGTGACCGAAATCAAGCTTCTATTGTTTTTGATGTGGCCAAGCAAATGGTTTTGATGAGTAAAGCTCTGGAGAAACGATCCAAAGTCATGGGAGCCACTAAACGTATCATCAATTATTCCAATGCTGGTTTCTATCAAGTGTTATCGGCTGAAACTGGAACCAAGCATGGACTCAATGTATCAGGTTTAGTCTTTGATGAAATTCATGCCCAGCCCAATCGCCATTTATACGATGTCTTAACCAAAGGGAGTGGTGATGCAAGGGAGCAGCCGCTCTTTTTTATTATCACGACAGCAGGAAACGATAAAAACTCTATTTGTTATGAATTGCATACCAAGGCCTTAGATATACTAAAGGGGCGAAAAAAAGATAGTACCTTTTATCCAGTTGTCTATGGCCTTTCAGAAGAAGATGATTGGAACGATGAAGAGAACTGGCTAAAGGCTAATCCCTCCCTTGGTCATACGATTGGGATTGACCGGGTTCGGGAAGCTTATCTGAATGCCTTAGATAACCCAGCAGAAGAAAATGTATTCAAGCAATTGCGACTCAATATTTGGACCAATTCAGCTGTGACTTGGATTCCGGAACATATCTATGATAAAGGAAGACAGCCGATTGATGTGGAGAGTCTAAAAGGCAGAGATTGTTATGCTGGTCTGGATTTATCTTCCACTTCAGATATTACAGCCTTTGTCCTAATCTTCCCACCAAGAAATGAAGCAGAGAACTATCAAGTTCTTCCATATTTTTGGTTGCCTGAAGAAACCCTGGTTCTTAGATCTAGACGAGACCATGTGCTGTACGATGTCTGGGAAAAGCAAGGCTTTCTTCTTACCACGGAAGGGAATGTTGTTCATTATGGATTTATTGAACGGTACATTGAAGAACTGTCCACTATCTATCATATCAAAGAAATTGCCTATGACCGCTGGAATGCGACACAGATGGTTCAGAACTTAGAAGGCATGGGTTTAACAATGGTTCCATTTGGTCAGGGCTATAAGGACATGAGTCCACCTTCCAAAGAGTACTATAAACTCATGATGGAAGGTAAAATCCAGCATGGAGGTCATCCGGTTCTAAAATGGATGGCCCAAAACGTAGTCATGAGACAGGACCCAGCCGGAAATATTAAGCCTGATAAAGAAAAATCTGTCGAAAAGATTGACGGGATTATCGCGACCATTATGGCTTTAGACAGGTGCATTCGACATCAAAAGAATGACGGTAGTATTTATGACGAGCGAGGAATCTTATCCTTTTAAATTTATTAGATTTTCCACAATTGAAAGAGTGATTGTAAAGCATCTCAAGCGAGGTGCTTTTTTTCATGCCTAGAAAAGGAGATGACTATGGGAATATTGGAACGATTAGGACTAAAACGACAGAGGGGAGAGCCCAAAAATAAGTATGAAGGGAATGACTTTTCGCTACTCTTTGGTCGAACCACGAGTGGGAAAACGGTCAATGAACGGACGGCATTACAAACGACAGCGGTCTATGCCTGCGTAAGGATTCTGTCAGAGACCATTGCATCTTTACCTCTTCATGTTTATCGATACTCCGAAGGAGGAAAAGCAAAGGATACGGAACATGTCCTTTACACGCTTTTGCATGATGAGCCGAATCCTGACATGACATCTTTTGTCTTTCGGGAAACCTTGATGAGCCATCTCTTGATCTGGGGGAATGCCTATTCTCAGATTCTTCGTGACCGTTCAGGTCAGGTGATTGGGCTGTATCCTTTGCTACCGGATCAGATGAGCGTTCATCGAAGTGAGAAGGGCAAGCTCTTTTATGTTTACAATCGTTATGAGGAAGACAATCCTAATTTTCAGGAAAAAGGAAGCATTGTTTTATCACAAGAAGAGGTACTTCATATTCCAGGCTTAGGGTTTGATGGTCTGATTGGTTATTCTCCGATTGCTCTGGCGAAGAATGCGGTGGGGATAACGCTTGCCTGTGAAGAATATGGCGCTAGTTTCTTTGGCAACGGTGCTAACCCCGGTGGAGTTCTCGAACACCCGGGTATCTTAAAAGACCCTGCTAAGGTCCGAGATTCCTGGAATGCAGTCTATCAGGGGACACGAAATGCTCATAAGGTAGCTGTCCTGGAAGAAGGTATGAGCTATAAGCAAATTGGGATACCGCCTGAAGAAGCACAGTTCTTGGAAACCCGCAAGTTTCAAATCAATGAGATTGCGCGTCTCTTTCGGATTCCACCGCACATGGTAGGAGATTTAGAGAAGTCCAGTTTCTCTAACATTGAGCAACAATCCCTTGAGTTTGTTAAGTATACCTTGGATCCCTGGGTGGTTCGGTTTGAACAGGCTCTTAAGAAAAGTTTGCTGCTGCCGGAAGAAAAGAAGACCCATTTCATTAAATTCAATGTGGATGGCTTGCTTCGTGGGGATTACCAAAGTCGAATGAACGGCTATGCGATTGGACGGCAAAACGGCTGGCTCTCGACAAATGATATCCGAGAGCTGGAAGAACTCAACCCTATCCCGCCAGAAGAAGGGGGTGACCTTTACCTCATTAATGGCAATATGACCAAGTTAAAAGATGCAGGAGGATTTATGAAAACAAATCAAAAAGGAGAGAGTCATGAATAAATTTTGGAATTTCAGCGAGAATGAAATGGGGCGTGTGCTGCATCTAAATGGTACAATCGCTAGTGAATCCTGGGTGGATGATGATGTGACTCCGCGAATCTTTAAGAATGAACTCATGAGTGGCACCGGACCATTGACCTTATGGATTAATTCACCGGGTGGAGATGTCTTTGCGGCAGCTCAAATCTACAATATGTTAATGGACTACAAGGATGACGTGACCGTCAATATTGATGGCATAGCAGCTTCGGCAGCCAGTGTTATTGCTATGGCGGGAACCACCGTCAATATGAGTCCAGTTGCTATGATGATGATTCACAATCCGATGACGGTCGCAATTGGCGATTCTAAAGAAATGGAGAAGGCCATTGCTATGTTATCGGAAGTCAAAGAGTCCATTCTCAATGCCTATGAAATTAAGACTAGTTTATCTCGGGTACAGCTATCCCACTTGATGGATGCTGAGTCTTGGTTTAATGCTAAGAAGGCTCTTGAACTTGGGTTTGCGGATTCTATTTTGTATGAGCCTGCACCTCATGAAGATGGGACGGTTCAAAGTATGATGTTTAGTCGAGCAGCGGTGACCAACCAGCTGCTTTTAAAATTGGCTGATAAAAAACCTCAGCCCAAAACACCAGTTTCTCAGTTAGAGAAACGGTTGTCACTCTTGAAATAAGAAAGGAATAACCATGAGTAAAATTTTACAATTGCGAGAAAAACGAGCGCAGGTATGGGAGAAAGCAAAAAGCTTTCTGGATACCTGTCGGGATGATAAGGGGCTGGTTTCTGTAGAAGATACGGCCCGTTATGAAGAAATGGAAGATGAGGTTGTTCGCCTTGGTAAAGAGATTGAACGCTTGGAGCGGCAGGAAGCACTGGACAAGGAATTAGCCAGTCCGGTTAGTCAAGCCATTGTCGCCAATCCAACTGTAGGCGGAGGAAATCCAAAAGGCGGACGTTCCTCTAAAGCCTATAACACAGCTTTTTGGAACAATATCCGCAAGAAAAACTTCTATGATATCGAAAATACCCTCAGTATTGGAGACGACTCACGTGGCGGTTACTTGGTTCCAGATGAATATGAGAAACGTCTGATCCAGGCTCTTCAAGAAGAAAACTTCATGCGGAGTCTTGCAACGGTCATTCAGACTTCAAGCGGGGAGCGGAAGATTCCAGTTGTGTCAGGGAACGGTGAAGCCACTTGGATGGATGAGAACTCTAAGTTCAAGGAATCAGAAGATACCTTTAGTCAAGTAACGCTTGGTTCCCATAAGGTTGGAACAGCTATTAAGATTTCTGATGAGCTGCTCTATGATTCCGTCTTTGATTTGGAAAGCTATATGGCTAATGAATTTGCTCGTCGTATTGGTGTGAAGGAAGAAGAAGCTTTTCTGATTGGTGATGGAACAGGTAAGCCAACTGGAATTTTTCAAACGGTCACTGAAGGGGCGACTAGTGGTGGTGCGACGATTACCTTTGACGATGTCATGGATTTGTATCACTCGCTTAAATCACCTTATCGGAAAAATGCAGTATGGATTTTGAACGACTCCACCGTAAAAGCTTTACGGAAACTCAAGGACAATAACGGCAACTATATTTGGCAGCCATCTGTTCAAGCTGGTGTACCAGATATGATTCTGAATCGTCCTTATTTCACCTCTAGCTTTGTGCCAACCATTGATACAGGTAAAAAAGTTTTGGCTTTCGGTGACTTTTCTTACTACTGGATTGCGGACCGTCAAGGACGTTCCTTTAAGCGCCTGAATGAACTCTATGCAGAAAGCGGTCAAGTTGGCTTTCTTGCTAGTCAGCGCGTGGACGGCAAGTTGATTCTGAATGAAGCGGTTAAAGTCTTGACCATGAAATGAGGCTTCTCATGAAGATTAGTTTGGAGGAAGCAAAGAACTATCTGAGAGTCGAACACTCAGAGGATGACCACTTGATTCAAGTCATGATTTCTGCCAGTGAAGAGTTGTGTTCTAGTATCCTACGCAAGAATCTAGAGGAAGTGACGGAGGAGAAAGAAGTTGACTTCCTTCAGACGATTGTTTTGTTTGGGACAGCTTATCTTTACGAGCACCGAGAAGAAGGAGGGCAGGAGAGTTTGGTAGAACTCCTCAAGGCTCTTCTTTCTGCTCACAGAAGGGATGTGTTCTGATGAAGATAGCTCCATTAAGCAAACGGGTTTTCTTTGAAAAACGAGTCATTGTGCAAGATGCTATTGGCAATGAAAGCAGTCAGTGGCAGCAATTGTTTTCTAGGTGGTGTTCCTGCAAGGTGCTTCTTGAAATGGAAGGCACTACAACAGTAATGGTCAAGAATATTCATCAGTTACGCTTTACGCTGCGCTACGACTCTTCCATTCGAGAGTTGGATAGTCAAACCACTCGTCTTCGCTTTGAGGATAAGTTTTATAATATCAAGGCCATTGATTCGTTAACTTATCCTCAGGAGATAATCCTGATAGATGCGACAGAGGAGGTACAATATGGCAACAATTGACCCGTCTGACCTAGCTCGAGCTGTTCAAAAGGAGTTGGAGAATTATGTTGAAAGGTCTACTGAAACAGTGAAAGCAGTGGTGGAAGACAGCACGGGGGAAGCTGTTAATGAGTTAAAGAAACATTCTCCGAAAAAGCGGGGGAAATATGCTCGAGGCTGGAACTCTACTGTGACTAAAGAAACGAATCTAGCTTTGACAAAAACGATTTATAATCGAACACCAGGACTGACACACCTCCTTGAAAATGGTCATGCTAAACGAGGCGGTGGCAGGGTTGAAGGAATTCGGCATATTGCTCCTGTTGAAGAAAAGATGATTCGCCAATTTGAAGAGCGCTTGAAGGAGAAGTTATGAAAAAAGATGAGTGGTTTTCATTTTTGAACAGTCTAGGTTTACCCTGTGCCTATCATCATTTTGAGGAGGGGCATAGTCCAGCTCCTCCCTTTGTGGTGTATTGGTTTCCTGCTTCTCAGAATTATGGCGCAGATAATCTGGCTTATCACAAAGGAAGTCAAGTCAGACTGGAGCTTTATACCGAGAAAAAAGACCTTGAATTAGAAGAGAAAATAGAAGCAGCACTCGACAGTCATTCTCTCTTTTTTGACAAGGAAGAAACCTATTTGGATACAGAAAAGCTGTATCAGGTTATTTATCATTTAAGTCAATAGAAAGGAAAAATCCGATGGAGAAAAATAAAGTCACCTTTGGTTTGCAGGATGTCCATTGGGCAGAAGTAACCAAAGAAGGAGATGATGGGGCGCTGACCTACGGGACAGTGGAGCGACTTAGGGGTGCCGCAGAGCTGACCTTGGAGCCACAAGGGGATTCTGGTTCATATAAAGCAGACAACATCAATTTTTATACGACAGAATCTAATGATGGCTATGAAGGAACTCTGAAACTGGCTCTTTTGACACAGGAATTTTTGACCCGAGTGTTAGGAGAAACGATTGATGCCCAGAGTAAAGTCATCTCAGAAATCGCAAGCAGTGAGAAGAAAAACTTTGCCTTGATGTTCCGATTTGAAGGGGATAAGAAAGAAACGCTCCATGTGCTCTATTATTGTTATGCAAGCCGGCCAACAGTAGCTTCTAAAACAAAGAGCGGTTCAGACATCAATGAAGTGGAATTGAAATTCAAAGCCAGTCCTCGGCCGCTTGATAAGCTAGTCCGTCGCAGGACCACAGAAGATACCCCAGAAGATGTCAAAAAGACTTGGTTCGCAAAAGTCTATGAACCAACTGTGAAACCAGGAGGTTAATCATGAGGAAAACGATTCAGTTATCAGGTAAGAACATTGAGCTAGCTACTAATGCTTACACACCGATTGCCTATAAAAAAGAATTTGGGAAAGATTACTTTCAGGATCTGTTTCAAATGTTGCAGGCAGAGTCGATTCTAAAAAAAGCTGAACAGCTAGAAGAAGGCAAAACTTTATCTGCATCGGATGTGGGTATGAGCATGTTGGCGGATTTTGATATGACGTTTTTTCACAGGCTCTTTTGGGTTTTTGCCAAATCAGCTAACCCATCTATTGAACCTTTTGAAGAGTTCTTTATGGGCTTAGAAGACTTTCCGCTTCAAACAGTAGGACCGGTTCTGATGGAATTGTTAAATCAAGGAATGACCACCAGAAAAAAGTCGATGCGTCGGAAGAAGCGAGTAGCGAAACCTTCACGGTAGAATCCTATCTTCACTGTTGTAAAGAGACAGGACTATCCATGTCAGATTTAAAAGAGATAACGATTGGCATGGCGCTGGACTATCAGACAGACTATGTGGAAGTGCGTACCAAAGAAGCAGATAGAACTCGCAAGGCTACGCAGGTAGACTTTGATAATTTTTGATGTGGTGGTAAGGAGGTGACGGTATGGCTGGAACGATTAAAGGAATCACAATTGAAATTGGAGGCGATACCCAGCCCTTACAAAAAGCTCTAAAAGGGGTGAACCACGAAGCCTTAGAAGCAAGCCGAGAACTGAAACAAATTGATAAGGCACTAAAATTTGACACAGGCAATGTCACTCTCTTAACTCAGAAACAAGAGGTTTTAGCCAAGCAAGTTCAAACAACCAAAGAGAAGCTAGAGACACTACGTCAAGCCCAATCTCAGGTAGAAGCTCAGTTTCAAAGCGGGAAAATCGGAGCTGATCAGTATCGAGCTTTTCAAAGAGAGGTCGAAATCACTCAGAACACTCTCAAAATCTATGAGAATAAGCTAGAGGGTGTAAACCGAGCTTTGGAGCAAAATGGCTCCAGTGTCACCAGCAACAAAAGTAAACTAGCTGCTTTAGGAGCTGAACAAAATCAACTAGCTTCAGAGAGTGAGAAAGCCGCTTCCTCCTTTAAGTTGCAAGAAAGTCAGCTAGGCCGTAATGCCAGTGAATCTGAAAAACTGGCCCTTGCTCAGAAAAAGGTTGCGGCTCAGTCAGAGATTGTCGAGAAACAGATTGCCAATTTAGAACGGCAGTTAGAGTTGACCAAGGCTGAATACGGTGAGAACTCAGTTGAAGCCAATAAACTAGAAAAGTCACTCAATGAAACCAAGACAGCTTATCATCATCTGCAAGATGAGATGAGCAGCATGAGTGGGGCAAGTGATAATGCTAACCACAGCTTAGCAGAAACTAACAATCTTCTAAGGTCTGAGATTCTAGCCAACTTCAGTGAAAAACTGAGCGAAATCAGTCAGAAGCTGATTGACTTCGGAAAAGCAACACTGGAAGCTTTTCGAGAAGTGGACGAAGGGATGGATATCATCGTCACCAAAACCGGTGCCAGCGGAAAAGCACTGGATGAGATGACAGATATTGCAAAAGGCCTTGCGACTGAAATTCCAACGGACTTTCAAACAGTGGGCAGTGCTGTTGGTGAGCTTAATACCCAGTTTGGGTTGACTGGTGATGCCTTAAAGGACGCTTCTGCGACTTTGATTAAGTACGCAGAAATCAATGGTTCGGACGTGACGGAATCAGCTATTTCTGCAAAACAAGCTATTGAAGCTTATGGACTTGAGACGAGTGATTTAAATCGAGTCTTAGATACTGTCACTTATACGGCCCAGGCGACTGGAGTCAGTGTTCAGGATTTGATGAACAAAGCTATCCAAGGTGCTCCACAAATTAAGGCTTTAGGACTTTCGTTTGATGAGGGTGTGGCTCTTATGGGGCAGTTTGAAAAAAGTGGGGTCGATTCTTCGGCTGCTCTTTCTTCTCTCTCCAAAGCAGCAGTCAACTATGCAGCTAAAGGAAAGACACTGAGTGAAGGCTTAAAAGAAACGGTCGAACAAATCCGAAACAGCACTAGTGAAACGGAAGCCTTAACGCTTGCATCCAGTATCTTTGGTACTAAAGCTGCTCCACGGATGGTGGATGCCATTAAGCGGGGGGCTCTATCTTTTGATGATTTAGCAGGAACCGCAGAAAAAGCAAAGGGAGTGGTTGCTTCCACCTATGAAGCAACACTTGACCCTATTGATCAGTTCACCTTAGCTCAAAATGCAGCTAAAGAGGCCATGGCCGAAGTTGGAGGAGCGATTGCAGAAACCCTAGCTCCGTTTCTCCAACAACTTGTTCCGCTTTTAAAAAGTGTTGCGGAATGGTTCGTGAATCTTCCGGAACCTGTGCGGGAGTTCATTCTGGTTGTGGGTGGACTGGTGACTGTTGCGGGTATTCTCTTACCCATTATTGTAGCCTTACAAGCTGCAGCTTTAGCTCTTGGGACGACGATTGGAGGGATGTTAGCTGCGGCTGCTCCGATTGTAGGGATTGTACTTGCGGTGATAGCGGCTGTTGCTTTATTGGTCATTGGTATTAAGGAACTATGGGAACATAATGAAGCTTTCAGAACGGCTGTTACGGATGCTTGGAATGCTATCTATTCAGCTGTTTCTTTCATCGTTCAGACAGTCGTAGACTTTGTGATGGAAATTTGGGGAACCTTGGTTTCTTGGTGGCAGGAAAATCACCAGTTGATTCAAGATGCTGCAACAACTGTCTGGAATGCCATTTCGACGGTAATCACCACCATTATGGATTTAATTGGGCCTTATCTAACAGCCGTTTGGGAGAATATCAAGCTCGTTGTTACAACAGCTTGGGATATTATCAAGACGATAATAGAAACAGTCCTAAATGTTATTCTTGGCATTATCACATTAGTTATGCAGGTGATCACTGGCGATTGGTCTGGTGCCTGGGAAACCATT
Source organism: Streptococcus sp. GMD1S (assembly GCF_000296875.1). GTDB lineage: Bacteria > Bacillota > Bacilli > Lactobacillales > Streptococcaceae > Streptococcus. The sequence goes on from NZ_AJQY01000322.1 coordinate 26,176, forward strand.
AAGCAAATTGTATCTACCGTATGGGAAGGGATTCAGTCCATCATTGGCACCATTCTTAATGCTATCTGGCAATTTATAGTGAATAGCTGGAACGGTATCAGAGATAGTGTTTCAAATATTCTATCAGCCCTTTCTTCTTTATTTTCATCCATTTGGAATGCCATTCAATCCACGGTGACAGGGATTGTTCAGGGGATTGCAAGCGCACTATCCAATATCTGGAATGGGATCTTTCAGACCATATCAAATGTCCTAAACAACATCTTCTCAACTGTTCGAAATATTTGGGATGGAATTAAAAATGCCATTTCTGGAGCGATTGATGGGGCTAAAAATGCCGTATCCTCTGCCATCAATGCCATAAAGAATCTCTTTAATTTCCATATCTCTTGGCCGCATATTCCATTGCCGCACTTTAGTGTCAGTGGGTCGGCCAATCCGCTTGATTGGCTAAAAGGGGATATTCCACGAATTGGTATAGAATGGTATGCCAAGGGAGGGATTTTAACAAAGCCAACCATCTTTGGATTAAATGGTGCGAACCTCTTAGCAGGAGGGGAGGCAGGCAGAGAAGCAGTGCTTCCCTTAAACAGAGAAACATTGGGTCAGATTGGCCGAGGGATTGCCTCTACTTTGGATGCTCTGCCACAGATTACCATTACAATTTCAGATGTTGTAATTAGGGAAGAAACGGACTTAGAGCGCTTGGCAGAACATGTGGCAGGAAGGCTGGCAGATGAACTAGCCAGACAAAAACAACTGAAAGGATTGGGAATATGATTCGACACAATGAGTTGGTGATTGATGGGGTGCATACTTCCTCTTTCCCTTTTAAGGTGATTGTAGAAAACAGTCCACCGATTGTCATGAAAAGCAGCAAGACTCAGCTCCTTGAGCATAGAGGGATCAGTGGTGCCGTCATGGAAACCAACAAGCATCGCAATGTGATGGAGTTGACATTTAAGATTTATGTGGTCAAGCCAAGTGAAGAAGAACTTTTTCAGTTTTTGACTCTCTTTTCTAAAGAACAGTTTTGGCTGGAGAGCGAGCAGTTGAAAACAGTCCAACTCTGGTGCTATAAGGTCCTTGTTTCAAAAGTTATAAAGGACAAGCATGAGGTTTATGAGATGGAAGCGACATTCCAATGCCATCCCACAAAGTTCTTTAAAGATACAGATAGTCAGTCGTTCACTCAAAATGGTGCTCTGCGAACGAAGGGGTCGGCTTTGGCTTTTCCCAAATTGACAATAGTTGGAAACACCTCAACTGAAACCAGTTTTACGATTGGCAGTCAGGTTATTCGTTTGGAGAAAATAGAGTCTGGTGAAACACTGGTGATGGATAACAACCCTGACAAACCAAGTTTTAGAACCTTATCGGGAAAAAGCATCAAGTGGTCTGGTGACTTTTTAACGATTGACCCTTCAAAAGATAAAACAGTGGGAGTCGTATTGGAAACTGGGATTCAGTCCATTCGTTTTGAGATTGTCTGGGGGTGGGCTTAATGCTTTATTTATTGGATAAGGAAGTACAGACCGTTAAATGGAACGGTATCCCCCTTTATGAAGCAGTATCTGCTAGGGTAAAGGAAACATTGAATGGAGATTTCACCTTAACCCTCAGGTATCCTATAACGGACAGCTATCTTTATCGGCTATTGAAAGTAGATAATCTGATTAAAGCTCCTGTCCCTGAATTAGGAGAACAGCTTTTTCGTATTAAGAAACCAGTTGAAATGGATGACCATGTGGAGGTTCTGTGTTATCACATTACGGATGATGTCATGCAGCATTCCATTAAGCCAATCGGAAATTCTCAAGTCGGCTGTATGATGGCCTTATCCAGTATGGTTCAGGCAGCCAAAACTAGTCTTAGTCCTTTCTCTTTTACCAGTGATATCGTAAAGCACAGGGATTTCAATACCAAAGAGACAACAACACTATACAGTGTACTGCTAGATGGAGCGCATTCTATCGTTGGAACCTGGGAAGGTGAGGTCACTCGAGATAATTTCTTATTCTCTATTCAAGAGCACCGAGGAGAGAATCGTGGTGTCATTATTACGACTCATCAGAACCTGAAATCCTACAAACGGAATAGAAGTTCGCAAACTGTAGTGACCCGTATCCATGTTCATTCGACCTTTAAACCAGAAGGAGCTGAAGAAGAGAAGACGTTAACCTTGACTGTTGACAGTCCTTTGCTTGATGCTTATCCCTACATCAATGAAAAAGAGTTCACGAATAACAATCTTAAAACCATTGAGGAGTTGCGAAAATGGGGTGAGAGTAAATTCTATCATGATAAGATTGACCGAGAGCAGGATGCCATTGTGATAGAAGCCTATGAGCTAGATGGTCAAACGGTTCATTTGGGAGACTGGGTCACTCTAAAAAGCCGAAAGCATTATGTGGATTTGTTAAAGCAAGCCGTGGCTTATGAATACGATGCACTTACTAAAGAATATATCTCATTGACCTTTGACGATAAAGTCAGAGAAGGTGGCCATAATACCTCTTCAAAATTGACGGCTGCAGCTCATTCCATCTTAACCCTTGCTCAAGGCAGCCATGATTTGATGATTGAACGAGCTTTAGAAAATGCCAATCGGGCCTTTGATGCAGCTTTTGAGAAGCAAGAGAGCAAGGTACTAGACGGCATTGAAAAGGCCAAAGCAAAGGCAGAAGAAATTGCAGCTCAGACTCGTGATCAGATTCAGAGTTCGTTTACTGCTTTTACGAAATCGACAGAGTCGACTCTTCATACGATTACTCAAAAGACGGAAGAAGCCTTAGGCAAGGCAGGAGCCACTCAGCAAGCTCTAAACAACGTCCAAGAAGTGACAAATCAAACAACAGCCGAACTGAATGCTTTTCAAAAAGAGACTCTTCAGAAAATGGGAACTTTTGTCAGTAAGACAGAAGTCAAGCAGACTCTATCTGGACTTGAAACAACGCTCCAACAGGTTCAGGGGTATGTTTCAAAAGATGGAGAACGGCAGGAACGACTGGAGCAGTATGTACGGACGGAAACAGCCAATCAGGCCAGAACTGTCCGAGAGCAAGTGGCCATGGACTATGTCGCAAAAGTCTTCTATTCAGAAGATGTGAAAGGTTTGAATCGTCGCTTTGAGAATCTGCAGATTGGTGGGCGCAACTACATCCGTCATTATGATTTTGATGGTCTGTTGCCACTCTCGTCTAATGTATCAGAATGGAAGTTTGAACGGGTACCGGATACGAATGCCAAAAGTGGATACTATCTCAAAGCTACTTGTACCAAAGCAGGGAATGGTGGCTTTCATAAGCCCATTTTTGATTTAAGGGGGGCTGAATGGCAAGGGAAGAAAATGGTCTATTCGGCCGACATGAAAGCGAGTCGGTCGGTAGTTGTTCGGTTTGGTTTTGAGACAGGTGGTGTTTCAACCGTGACACTTCAAACTGAATGGCATCGGTTTGTTCATCATTTTACCGTGAAGTTTGAGAGATATTGGTCCTGGGTATGTTATTCGAATGGCTGGCTTGTTGGTGATGTTCTTTATATTCGGGATCCACAATTGGAAGATGGGACAATTGCGACGACACCGAGTCCAGCTCCAGAGGATGACCGGCAGTACACAGAAACCAAGATTGCCTCCTATTCTCAAAGAGTGGAGGGACGCTTTTCAGAAATTTTGCAGGCAGTCAATGGCAAAACCAGCAGCAGTGATTTTCAAAAGGTTCAGGAAACAGTTAATCTGTACTCACGGCTCATTGGCTCAAAGGAAGACAGTGTCAAACATAACTTGGCCCAGATTGTCCTGACAGATTCTTCCTATGTGACCAAGGTGACGGATTTGACCCAGAGAGTTTCTACTGTTCAAACTCAGCTCGCAAACAGTTGGTCGGTTCAGCATTTGACTTCAGGTGGGGCAGTACTAAACAGTTTGAATCTATTAGCGAATGGAGTAAATCATATCCATGGTAGACTCACCCATATCACAGGACAAACTTTAATTGATCATGCTGTTATTAAGTCTGCCATGGTGGATAAGTTAAAGACAGCCAACTTTGAATCGGGATCAGTCACAACAGCAATCTTAAGTGCAGAAGCAGTAACGGCTGAGAAATTGAAAGTAGATGATGCCTTGTTTAACAAGCTATCTGCGACCGAAGCTTATCTGAGGAAGCTTTTCTCAAAGCAGGCCTTCATCAGCCAGGTGCAGTCGGTAACTTTATCTGCGAACAAGATATCAGGTGGTATCCTAACAGCCATTAACCGAGCTATGGAAATCAGTCTCAATGCAGGTCAGATTTTGTATTATACAGACCAAGCTGCCTTGAAACGAGTTCTGACTGGTTACCCAACCCAGTTTATTAAGTTTGCGACAGGGAATGTCGATGGCAAAGGAAGAGCGGGTGTAACTGTTATTGGCTCCAATCGTTATGGCACTGAAAGCTCTAATGATAGTGGCTTTGTCGGTATTCGAGCTTGGAATGGGTACAATATCGATTCACTTGATCTGGTTGGGGATGAATTATCTTTTGCCAGTTCTGCCTATGATAATAAAGACGGTTGGGTCATGACCACAACAGGAAAACTCCAACTGCGTCCAAGCAGGAAACAGGATAGAAGGGACTCAACCATTAATACAGGCGATGTTTGGCTCTATTTAGATACAAGCGGTAATTATGTCTCACTTCACGAGGTATTACAACGGATGTCTAATAGCATTGGAGCGCTCTATGAATATAGGGCTAGCCATAGTGAGGGGCATCCAGCCTGGTGGGATACCAGAAGCTTAGTGGGACATTTATAAGAAAGGAAACAAATGAACCAAGAAGAAATTAATCAGGCTCTTCGTTTAACGATTGAAGAGCTGACCAGAAAGCTTGCTGATGAGGTAACATCAAAGAACCTCTTAGCCATTCAATTGACTCAGAAAGAGGAAGCTTACCAAGTTCTCCTTCAGAAGAAAGAAGAATTGGAAGCTGATCTCAAAGAAGCAACTACACCATTAAAAATAGATGGAGGAAAGAAAGATGGAAGAAAAGGAATTACTACCTGATCTAAGTAGAATTACAGAACCTTTTGATTTGGTGGCAGCACTCACTTATATGCGCGAGAATGGTGAGTTCATTCGCTGCAAAAATGAGGGGGAGGATTTTTATATGTACCGAGAAGTACAAAAGCGTCCCGTGATTAAAGAAGGTCGACGTCAGTTGATGGAAGTCGAAACAGTGGGAGCTTTGACTCAGTGGGGTGCGACAGTCCCTACCATTAATTTGTCTGAGTTATTTCATAAAAACTTTTATATCATGCAATTTGATGAAAAGGGAAATCCCGACTGGAGTGAACCGCATAGAAAGGAAAATGCATCATGAAGCAGTTGGTTTTTGCGAATAAAGTCCTATTTACTACGGTAGGAGGACTTTTAGGAAGTGTCTTTGGCGATTGGGATGGTTTTATTTTTGCCTTGATTGTCTTTATATCTATTGATTATATCAGTGGATTGATGGCAGCAGTTGTTGAAAAGAAGCTATCCAGTGCAGTTGGTTTTCGAGGACTGTTTAAAAAAGTTGTTATTTTGATGCTAGTGGCTATGGGTCAGATTATTGATACTCATATCTTGAAACAGGGAGGAATCATCCGCACAGCGGTTATCTTTTATTACCTGTCTAATGAAGGCCTCAGCATCATTGAAAATGCGGCTCGGATTGGTCTGCCGGTTCCTGATAAACTCAAGCAGACCTTGAAACAATTAAAATCGGAGGAAAAATAAGATGGCATTATTTGGAGTAGATATCAGTGAACACAATGGTTTTATTGACTTTGATCAGTTGAAGAGCAATGTTGACTTTGTCATTATTCGTTCGTCTTGGGGTAGCTTTGCGGAAGACCTGCGTGCACGGCGAAATGCATATGAATGTGAGCGGGTTGGCATTCCGTACGGATTTTACCATTATAGCTATGCTCGTAATTTGGGAGAAGCACAAGCTGAGGTCAATGCCTTTTTGAATTTTGTTCGGCAATTTCATCCTTCTATGCCTCTTTACATTGACATGGAAGATGCGGACGGTTGGAAAGCCAACAATGGAGGTGTGAGCTGGGAAACTTCTACGGCTATTTGTCAACTGTTTTGTGACAATGTAGAAGCCGCTGGTTACTGGGCTGGTGTGTATGCAAGCCTGCACTGGTTCCAGAATATGGGTGACTTATCCCGCTATACGAATTGGGTAGCTCAGTGGCAGGTAGAAGCTTGTGCTATTCCAACAGACATCTGGCAGTTTACAAGTGATGGAATTGTTGGTGGTATCAGTGGCCGAGTAGATTCCAATTATATGTATCGGGATTTACGCTCAGTTTATACTGGCCAAATCCCTGAACCTCGCCCTGCGGTTCCAGCACCGGCAGCACCAGCGTCGACTAGGACTTACACAGTTCAAGAAGGGGATACCTTATCTGCTATTGGAGCTCTTTATGGAACAAGTTATCAGGAATTAGCGGCAATCAATGGGATTGCCAATCCTGACTTGATTTATCCAGGGCAAGTTTTAAAAGTTACTGGAAATCCTCAAGCACCTAGCAGCATCACTTATACAGTTGAAAGTGGCGATACGCTTTCAGCCATTGCAGCTATGTACGGCACGAACTACCAGCACTTAGCTGCCCTTAATGGAATTGAAAATCCGGATTTGATTTATCCCGGTCAAGTGTTACGAATTGAATAATCCATCAAGGTCTGTGTGGTTGTCTATGCAGGCCTTTTACATAGACAGCATTTCAACTAGAAAAAGCTTGAATGAGTGGGCTGAATACTTGATAAATTTGGCCTTTAGAGTGATATATAGTAAGGAAGAAAGGAGAATGGGATGAAGCCAGGAAAGATAAGAGTTTGTGCCTATGCGCGGGTTTCAACCATGACAGAAAAACAGCAGGAATCCCTCACCAATCAGCAAGCCTACTATAATCATTTCTATCAAAACAAAAAAGATGTCGATTTTATCGGAGTGTATTATGATCAGGGGATTTCGGGAAAACTGGCCAAGCGTCCAGGCTTTCAGCAGATGCTGGAGGATTGCAGGGCCGGAAAGATTGATGTCATTCATACTAAGTCCATTTCTCGCTTTGCCAGAAACACTGAGTTATTACTTGCAGTAAGTCGGGAGCTGAAAGCCATCCAAGTGGATATCTTTTTTGAAGAACAAAATCTCCATACCTTGTCAAATGAGGGAGAGGTCATGCTTACAGTTCTTGCCAGCTACGCAGAAGAAGAACTGCGCAATATGAGTGAGAACCAACGGTGGGCTTTTCAGAAGAAGTTCCAGCGAGGAGAACTGGTGATTAACACTAAGCGCTTCTTAGGCTATGACAAGGATGAGAACGGTGAGTTAATCATCAATCCTGAGGAAGCTAAAATTGTCCAACGGATTTATAACCTCTATCTATCTGGCATGGGAGTTCATGCCATCGCAAAGCTTTTCAATCAAGAGAAAGTTCCAACGGTAGACGGTGGGCGATGGTATTCAAGCACCATTACCAATATTCTAAAAAACGAAAAGTATAAGGGAGATGCAATCCTGCAAAAATACTATTTTGCGGAAATCAAGGCCAAGCAACGACTCAACCAAGGTCAGGTGCAGCAGTACCTGATTACGGATAACCATGAAGCTATAGTATCCAGAGAAGATTGGGAAGCCGTTCAAAAGCGTCTGAAACAGAATCGAAAGGCAAACCTAAGCATTAATTGCAACCGACGATATCCTTTGAGTGGCTTATTGAAATGCGAGCATTGTGGCTCTACTTTGAAACGACAAAAATACTACAAGGGAAAAGTTGTCTGGGTCTGCAGCAAGTATATCCGAGAAGGGAAGGCCGCTTGCATTGGTATGCGCGTGCCAGACAGTGCAGTCCAGGATTGGAGTATTTATGAACCCACAGTGGTAAAGGAGGAGAATATCAGTGGCAAAAAACATTACAGTTATTCCTGCCAAGAAAATGATACAAGTCGAGCAGGAGCAACACATTCAGAAAATCCGAATGGCGGCCTATTGCCGAGTGTCCACCGACCAAGACGAACAGCTATCAAGTTATGAGAACCAGGTTCGGTATTATCAAGACTATATTCGCCAGAATCCTCTCTACCAGTTGGTTGATATATACGCGGATGAGGGGATTTCAGGAACCAATACCAAGAAACGAACAGGGTTTAATCGGTTGATAGCAGACTGCCGAAAAGGTAAAGTGGATAGAATTATAGTGAAGTCTATCAGCCGTTTTTCCAGAAACACGCTGGACTGCTTGAAATATGTTCGGGAGTTAAAAGAACTTGGAATCGGGGTCACCTTTGAAAAGGAGAATATTGACAGCCTGGATGCCAAAGGTGAGGTGCTATTGACCATACTTTCTTCCTTGGCCCAAGACGAATCTCGTTCTATCTCAGAGAATGCGACCTGGGGGATTCGAAAGAAGTTTGAAAGGGGAGAAGTAAGGGTTAATACAACCAAATTTGTAGGCTACGACAAGGGCGAGAATGGAAATCTTATCATCAATGAGGAGCAAGCCAAGATTGTCAGACGAATCTTTCGGTATTTTTTACAAGGAGAAACGCCAGAAAGTATAGCAAGAACTCTGAAAGAAGAAGGGGTTCCAGGTTGGAATGGGAAAGTCAATTGGTACCCCACTACGATTCAAAGGATGCTTCAGAACGAGAAGTACATGGGAGATGCCCTCTTGCAGAAAACTTATACGGTGGATTTTCTAACCAAAAAGCGCAGTGAGAACCAGGGACAAGTCAATCAATACTATATCAAAGGCAATCATGAAGCCATCATTGATAAAGAAGAGTGGGAGTTGGTTCAGCTTGAGATAGAACGGAGAAATCAGTTTAGGCAGGATAATCACATCAATTTTTACATTATCCAGTGCGAACAAAACCCATTTACCTGCAAGGTATTCTGTGAAGAATGTGGAGGTCTATTTGGCAGAAAGAACTGGACTACGAGCAGAGGCAAGCGTCCAGTCTGGCAGTGCAATAACCGGTACAAGGTAAAAGGAATCCAGGGGTGCACCAATCGCCATATTGATGAGGAAACCCTGCAGCAGGCATTCTTTAGAGCAGTAGAGGTTCTTAGAGAAAATAAGGAAAATCTACAAGAGAAGTGGACTAACTTTAGCGAAGAACAAAAGCTGGAGAAGTACCATGCGGCTCAACTAAAGGAACTTCTTGATAGTGAGCAGGAAGCATTTGATGGAAGAAAGATGTGCCAGGTACTTGAGAAGATTATGCTTGGTGAAGACGGCAGCATTACCGTAAAGTTTTTAGAAGGAACAGAAGTTAATTTATAGGCCATAGTTAAGAGAGTAAATACTCTAGCTATGGCTTTTTTTATTTTAAATTTTTTAATTTGTAATTGTATTTAAATAGGTAGAAGTGTTATAATAAAGAAAACGCTTTAGTAAGTTGAGGTTTTATGGATTTCTATACTTTGTCAGAGCATATTCTGGGCTATACAAACAGTTTTGGAGAAGTCGAGCTTGGAAAATGTCAAGTTCTGGAAGATGCTATAAAAATAAATGAAGGTGAAATTGTATCATATTTCTCGAATATATCCTATCCATTTAAGGGAGCATCGGAATTTTCCACATTTGTTTCTTTTGTGCAATTACTGAAGGATTGGGGGATGACACCTAGCATATTATCTCAATACACAGATAATTTCTATTTTGGGTATAAAATTCCTCAAATAAGTAAAGAGTTTGATCTGATTCGTTTTGGGGAAAACTATAATGTTTCAATTGAATTGAAAAGTCAAACTACATTAGATAAGCAGGAAAAACAGCTTAAACGGAATCATTTTTATTTAAACTTTCTTGATAAACAGACGAGATATTATAGTTTTTCTCCTGACATCCAGAGTTATGTTGAATACGATGGAAATACCGGTAATGTTGAAAAAATCAATTCTGAAGAATTTAAGCGTGTCTTAATAGAACAGGAAGTCAGTTTATTAAGCCGCGATGAGGTAGATGCTCTATTTGATATAAAAAATTATTTAGTGTCTCCATTTAATGATACTGAGAAATTTCTCAAGCAACAATATTTTTTAAATGGACATCAAGAGGCAATTGTTAACTATATATTAGAACCCCAAAATAATGAGCGGCTGTTTACAATTAAAGGGAATCCGGGTACAGGTAAAACATTATTAATCTATCACATTGCAAAACTTTTGATGTACTTCGGCTTCAGAGTTGTAATTATACATGGTGCAAAACTAAATGATGGTCAGCGTCACTTACAGACAAAGGGATTTCAGATTAAGCCTATAACCCAATTGAAATCAACCTTGAATGATGCTAAGTCTTATGATTACATAATTATTGATGAGTCTCAAAGATTGCGAGAAGAAAGTCAATATAAGCAGGTGTCTGCTTTATTGGACTCTGTAACTGAAAATCCTGATACAAAATATATTATCTCCCTAGACGGTGCACAGACTCTCAGTAAATCTGAGAGTGCTGCAAATGCAAATGCTATATTAAGTAAGTTCTCTGAGTTGGGTTCAAAGCAATTTAGTTTAAAAGATAGATTCAGAACCAACCCAGATATGAATTTATTTATAAGGAACTTGATTAAGTTTTCAGTTGATAAGCCTATTGAAAAGGTAAAGAATACGCGTAGAAATATTCAAATAAAATATTTTGGCAATAGAGCAAGTGCGAATACTTATTTACATAAAATGGAGGATACAACCGATTGGCATGTCCTTAACTATGCTAAGAGTCGCTATACCTTTGAAAGTATAGACTCAATGGTTGATTGCGGAAAAGTTTCACATGAAGTCATTGGACAAGAATTTGATAAAGTTATTATACCGATGGATTTCAATTTTTACTATGGTCCAGGCATTCAGGAAAAGAAAAATAAAAAAGGAGAAGTTATTGGAGTAAATAAGTTCATGTTTTTGAATAGTACGGATTCCTACTATCCAATTAATAAGATGTTTTACCAAAACATTACGAGAACTAGAGAGCAATTACAAATTGTTGTAATAGAAAACTGGGATCTATATTCAAAAATTTGTAATTTATTAGAAACTTTTTAAGAAACAAGTCTAAGTAACGAGATGATACTTAGGTAGAAAGGAATTTATTATGCCTATACTAGAAGAATTTGGTGGAGCAATAAAACAAGGAGCTAAACAGGGGCTGAGTTCATTGTACTTTGATGGGTTTAATGATGCTGCAAGTACTGTTTTTAATTATTTTGAGCAGAAAAAGAAGACGTTAAATTCTAAGATTAGAAAAGGTCAATATTTAAATGAAGAGGAACAGTATCTGTTGGCTCAAATTGATGTATTTCTTGAAGAACTTGATAAAGAATTTAAAAAGACGGTTTCTACTCAGGGACCTAAAATTTGAAAAGAGCCAGCAAATGAACCGCACCCCAAAAGTTAGACAGAAAAAATCTAACTTTTGGGGTGTTTTTAAATGAAACTAACTTATGAGGATAAAGTTCGAATCTATGAACTAAGAAAACAAGGAATCAGCTTCAAGCGACTTTCAGAAAAATATGGAATGAACCTTTCAAATCTTAAGTACTTAGTCCGATTGATTGATCGCTACGGAATAGAAAGTGTCAAAAAAGAGAAAAACCGTTATTACTCGCCAGAATTAAAGGAAGAAATAATTAATAAAGTTCTACTTGAGGGGCGATCGCAACTAAGCGTATCTCTGGATTATGCTCTCCCAAGCACTGGATTACTTCCAAATTGGCTGGCACAATACAAGAAAAACGGGTATACTATTGTTGAGAAAACAAGAGGAAGGCCAGCTAGGATGGGACGTAAACGGAAGAAAACTTGGGAAGAAATGACAGAATTAGAGCGACTTCAAGAGGAGAATGAGCGTCTACGTACCGAGGTGGCCTACTTAAAAAAGTTAAAAGAGTTAGAGGAAAGGGACGAAGCCTTACAGCGAGAAAGGCAGAGACAGTTAGAGAAATGGTTTCAGGAGGATTTCAATTAGATTTACTTCTTGAAACGGCACATTTAGCTCGCTCAACTTACTACTATCACTTAAAACAGCTAGATCAACCAGATAAGAATAAAGAGCTAAAGGATGAAATACAAGCCATTTATAGTGAGCATAAAGGAAATTATGGCTATCGGAGAGTCACTCTTGAACTAAGAAATCGTGGCTTCGTGGTGAATCATAAGAAGGTCCAACGTCTGATGAAAGTCCTTGGTTTAACGGCTCGAATTCGTCGGAAACGGAAGTATTCTTCCTACCAGGGAGAGATTGGCAAGAAAGCAGCGAATCTCATTCAACGCCAGTTTGAAGCATCCAAACCAATGGAAAAGTGCTATACGGATGTGACAGAGTTTGTCATTCCAAATAGCACACAGAAATTGTATTTATCGCCAGTTTTAGATGGTTTTAACAGCGAAATTATTGCTTATCATCTTTCTACTTCACCAAATTTAGAACAAGTGAAGACCATGTTGGAGAAAGCTTTTTCAGATAAGAGATATGAGAATACGATTCTCCATAGCGATCAAGGCTGGCAATACCAACATGATTCTTATCATCGGTTCCTAGAGAGTAAGGGAATTCAGCCATCCATGTCACGCAAGGGTAACAGCCCAGACAACGGCATGATGGAGTCCTTCTTTGGCATTTTGAAATCCGAAATGTTCTACGGTTATGAAAAGACGTTTCAGTCACTTAAGCAACTGGAACAAGCTATTGTAGACTATATTGATTACTATAACAATAAACGAATTAAGGTCAAACTAAAAGGACTTAGTCCTGTGCAATACAGAACTAAATCCTTTACTTAAATTAATTGTCTAACTTTTTGGGGTCAGTACACAAAACGGCTCTTTTTGGTAACCTCAACCTTACTCCTGAAGAAGACAGTAGTATGAGTGGCAAATTTTTAGTTAGAAGGAAGAAAAACCAATTTGAAAGGTGATAGTTACGTTTAATGGTTTAATTCAAATATTCGGATGCGCTATATTTCGTTTCATAGTATAGGAAGCTAACATCAGCACATGTTGAGGCGGTATCACTGTTGTACGAGCTGAGGCATCAGCGAAGTAGGAGTAGATGCTCCGCCCATGGGATAGGACTCGTAAAATGAGGAGGGAAACCGACGAAATGATACGGTAAGTCCGAACCGCTGAGTGCATGGCTCTGCTCTTCCGATCTGAGACAGTCGAAAAGTAGAAGGGGATGGTATTGGTATCAATCAATGAGTAACAAAGTAACAGCGTGATTCGAAACATTTGCTTGTAATTTCCGGAGGAACATCAATATGGATGGAATAACAAAAGATTCTATAAAAACGGCTAAACTAATAAAACAATTATGGCCCCAATTGACCGATAAAGAAGCTTTTGATGAAGTAAAAAAATATACGAATGGCAAAAATACTGCAATCTTTACTGAAGTTGAAGGTAACACAATTGTAGGTCTAGCATTATGTTCCCTCAGATTTGATTATGTTGAAGGTTGTAAATATAGTCCTGTTGGATTCTTAGAAGGGATTATTGTCGATGAGGAATATCGTTTAAAGGATATTGCTAAAAATCTCTGTACAAAATGTGAGGAATGGGCGAAAAATAAAGGATGTAAGGAATTTGCAAGTGACTGTACTTTAACGAATACGGATTCTATAAGATTTCATCTCAATATTGGATTTCAGGAGGCAAGTAGAATTATTCATTTTAAGAAAAAATTATAATTTAGAAACGTGAATAAACTTGTTAAACTTTATGTATCTTTAGAAAGTGTGTTAACTTGAAAGAACAAATTTTTTTGATGGGTGGGAATCCCCCAATAACGAAATATAGCATTGTTGATAAAATTGTATTATCAAGCAAGATTGAAAGAATTGTTATTTTTACGGTTTTTCGAGATAATTGGCAACCCTATATGAAAAAGTACACAGAAGTTTTCCAAAGTCAATTTCCTAATCTAAACACTGATTACTTACTTTTGGACACTGAGCAGATTGATTTTGATAGCTATTTAGATGCTGATCTAATTATCATTGGTGGAGGAAATACGGAAAAATATATAGCTACTTATGTCAATCAGGAGTTCAAAAATTATATCGATCATATGCTTAATAAAGGGGCAAAAGTTATAGGGTTTTCTGCAGGAGCCCTATTATTAGGAGAAAAAGTATATGTCTCACCTAATGATAATTCAGATCATCAGATAAAGATAAAAAATGGATTAGGACTCTTTAGTCAGTTTTTAATTAGTGTCCATTATGATTCCTGGAATGATAAAGCTAATAAGGATAGAGCAGAAGAACTTGTCAGTGTTCCCATAATTCCACTAAATGATCATTCCTGTCTTGTATTGGATAGACTTGGAAACATTATTGAGAAAATTGACTAGTTTTAATCATGCGAATCTGAATCTACGAAACTAAAGTATTGACGAAATGAATAGTGAAAAGCCTTGATTGTAAGGCTTTTTTGTGTTTTTATGATAGAATATAGGTAGTTATAATCGATAGCAACTAAGAAGCAGTAAAAATATTATTCATAAAATAATCAAGATTAGGAAGAAAAAAATGACAGAAATTGATAAAAGGAATTTAAAAAATTATCTTTGTTTTACATTTGGAATTACTTATATAGCTTGGGGGCTTCTTGCCATATTTACACAATCTTATATTTTGGGATTAGAGACATTTATAGGAAGAATATTACATATAGTTGGTGCACTTGGACCAG
>NZ_AJQY01000323.1:0-19633 GCF_000296875.1 Streptococcus sp. GMD1S
GTCCGTTGATTATCTGGTTGGGAACTTAGACGAAGAATCAGATGAATTAGACAATATTGAATTACTTTTCCGTATGAACTCAAAAGGACTGACCGAAGAAGAAAAGGAAATTTTTAAAAAAGAGTTGATTGAGTTTATGGAAGAACGGAAGCAAGCCTTTAAAAAAGGTGACTTGCTTTAAGTGAAGCTTCGACAAGCTATGAGGTTAAAAATATGATAGATTTTTTTGAAAAATATCCTTTTATACGTAAGACATGGAAGAAAGATTTTCCTCTAACTGATAAGGATTTTAGTTCTCTAGGAGATGGTATTTATTATGCTTTTGATCATTGGAACGATTATGGCTATAGAACATTGTATGCATTGACAGCAAAAATTGAAGGTGAAATTTACGATTTTGGTAGTCTTAAAATATCATTCATTCCTTACCAGCATGAAAAGGAAATAGACTTACAATCGATTCTTGTTCAAGATGAAGGATATAATCTGATTTCACTTGGAGATAAAGAGTATTATGAATTTTTAAATAATTTTCTATCCTCACCTGAAAAAGATGAGTATTTCAAAAAAATGGGGGATATTGCTTATGATTTAAATAGACTAGATGAGTCAATTAAGCATGATTCAATTTATCATCCCATAGAGGACTATTATTTATTGAAGCATTCTTTTTTACGTAGTGTTTCTTTAAGTGAAATCAGAAATCAGTTGCATAGATTGAGTATGGGTGGAAAATATATCGATGAATATCAAATTAGTATTGTCGATAAAAATGAAAACAATGTTTTAGAATTTAGCAAGAATCCACATTCATTAGAATATTTTCCAGATACTTTATATGCAATTGTAGGGAATAATGGAGCTGGGAAAACCTATTTTATAAAAAATTTGATTGATCTTTATATTAAAAAAAATAGTGATTTATTTAATAATATTACTTCTAATATAAATCAATTTGAGTCAATTGTATTAATTTCATATAGTCCTTTTGATACTGGAATTATAAAGAAAGATAGCGAAAATTATAAATTCATTGGAATCGATTTCAATAAGACGACTAGTTTAGAGGATTATATTACTAAGGAAATAAAAACACTTTTTACGGAGGCAACAACCCCCAAAAATGAAAGTAGAACTAAAAAAATTATAGATAAATTTTCCTTTGATCCGTTGTTTATTCGAATTCTTCCATTGATTGAAGAGAGAAATTTATCAGAAGAAATAATTAATGAATTAAGTTCTGGTCAAAAAATAGTTTTACTGAGTTTATTGAATTTGATTATTAAGGTCTTTGAAAAAACACTTGTAATTATTGACGAACCTGAACTATTCTTACACCCTCCACTTTTAAAGGCGTATATTAGGGCAGTAGAAGAAATTGTTGAGGAAGGAAATGGTGTTTGTTTATTAGCAACCCACTCTGCAATCGTACTTCAGGAAATACCTAATACAAATATCAGGAAGTTAAAATATGATTTTGATAGACATAGGGGTAGTATAGTGAAACTATCAAGTAAAACTTATGGAGAAAGTGTTAGCTTTATTAATGATACTATTTTTGGTACTGACTTAAGAAATACAGGTTTCTATAAAGTATTACAAGATAAAATAGATGAAGAACAAATTTCAGATAGTTTTGAAGCCGCTTTGGGCAGTGAAGCAAGAATTATATTACGGCTATCGAAGGAATTAAAAACAAATGAAGAAGATTGACGAACCGGATTTTAAAGTTTCTGATGTATGTGATACTGCAATCACTGATTCTTCAAATAAGGAAGATCAGAACATCAAGGATGTTTTCACACAAGTAGATTCAGCAGAGTGGAAAGCACAGCTAGAGTTGTATGAGGGAATCTATCTTGACAATAGACATCAATTGTATACTATGGAAGAGATGGACGATGCATATGGTATAACTGTTAAACAAATGGAAGGTATTTTCAATTATTGTATGAAGGATAGTCATGGTTATAAGGATAGACTATATTCTCTGACTCCAGATAGATGTCCTATTTGTGATAAGCGGTGGGGATTTAATGATAAAAATTTAGATCATGTTTTACCAAAGTCTAAATTTCCTCAATTTGCTATAACTCCCTGTAATCTTGTTACAACTTGCTGGACCTGTAATAAGCGAAAACGTCATGGATATGGTAAAGATGAATCGACAGGTGTTTTTAATGCGTATTTTCATGGAGTTTCTTTAGCAAAGTATATAAAATGTTATATATATGCATCTAGGGGGGATATCGTGGTAAATGTTCATTTAACATCTTTTGATGAATCTGAAATACAAGATGAGAATCAATATCTAAGACTAAAGTATTGGTTTGAACGATTATATAATCTAGATCAGATGTATAAGATTAACGTCGGAAATAATATTTTAAAGTTAATCGATGAATTTGCTAGGAGTGATATATCAGAACGTTTAATCTCAGAAGAATTTTTACGTAAGGACTTTCAAACGAACTATGATGAATATAATAGATTTGATTTTTCAGATGGTTTGATATCAGATGAATTTTTGATATTTATAATGTATGATTCGTTAGCAAATAAATCTCCGAATGAATTGATATCCATAATTAAGGAAAAGATTCTTGCTAGAAGATCAGAGATTGATTCTGCTAAGTTTGAGGATATATTTTAGAATTTTCAGTAGACAATTGTCTACTTTTTTTGTATAATAAACTCAACCATTCTGGTTTAGTTTGTCAGATGTTGAGATTTAAAGGAGGTGTTATTCATTGGATGAATTATATTTACGAGTAAGTGAAATCACAAAACAAACCCTCTACTTTTTTATGAAAAAGGAGGAAATTTCGATTCTGAATTATCACTTTCACTATTATTTTGCTTATTGCATTCATGAGAATAACATTCAAGTCATCAGTCACCACTTTTCAAATCATAAAATTGAAGGTTTGACAGTTATTGATAAACTAGGGACGAGTTTTTCCTATGAGCAAGACAATCCAGTGACCAAGCGTCACTTTACCTTGTGTCATGAATTAGGCCACTTTATCTTGAAACACGATGGTTCTTATTTTACAGAATCAGTGGATAATCAGGAATCTATTATAGAGAGAGAAGCCAATGTATTTTCAGCTATTGTTCTGATGCCTGATATTGTGCTATTATCCAAGATTTACTACTCTTGCGATTCTTTCCAAAAGATCAAAGAGGATCTAGAAGTTTCAAAGCAGGCACTTTATTTTCGGCTGATTGACTTGTTGAGAGTTTATCAAGTGGATACTGAATCAGCCATCAAGCAGGCAGTAGATGAATACCTAGACGGTCAAAACGCCTCCCTTCACCATTACTTTCATAAGCTGAAAAAAATATTGATTGAAGAGTTCAATCAATATCAACCCTCGCTTATAGCACGGCTAAAGAAGAGATTGAAACAAACCAATTTCGTGACGAGTCAAGAACTACCAGAATTGCTTGACCAGACACGATGGGATGAAATCAGGAAGATAAAGTATTTTAAAGTGTGGCTTGTTTACAATAAGGGAAAATCTTTAGCTTACGTGTGGGATAGCAACAAACTATCAGAGACAGAAGCTAGAAGAAAGGCAAATTTAGAATTATTAGTCATGTGAGGAGAAACATGTATCAACCAGAAAAATTAAAAGCTCGGAGGAAAGAGCTAAAACTAACACAAAAAGATATTGCAGATAAGCTAGGAATTAGCTATCAAGCCTATTCTGCTTGGGAACGTGGAGTCAAAGAACCTTCTACTGAGAAAGTGGCATTATTAGAGAAACTTTTGAACGTCCCCAAAGGCTATTTCACTGAGATAGAGATTGTCAGACTCTATAATGTCCTCTCACCCAATGGAAAAGAACAAGTTGTGTCTTATGCTCGTGACTTAGTTACAGAAGAACAGAATAAGAAGGTGGTCCCTATTGCTGAACCACGTTATGAATATCGGGTCTATGAAGAAATGTCTGCTGGTCTTGGAGCCACTATCTATGGAGAAAAAGAATACGATACGGTCTACTATAATGAGGAGTTAGGACATGATTTCGCCTCTTGGGTTTCAGGGGACTCTATGGATCCTAAATACCCGAATGGATCCGTTGCCCTTATTCGTGAGACAGGCTTTGATTATAATGGGGCAGTTTATGCAGTTGTTTGGAATGAGCAGACCTATATCAAGCGTGTCTACTTGGAAGAAGACGGCTTACGCCTCGTTTCCATCAATAAAAAATACAAAGACAAATTTGCTCCTTATGACGATGATCCTCGGATTGTCGGAAAAATTGTCGGAAACTTTATGCCTCTGGAGGACTAGGTTATGGGAATCATTGACTATTCAAAAGAGCCTGTCAGTGATATTGCCTTTATTGATATGAAATCCTTCTATGCAAGCGTTGAGTGTGTGGATCGAGGGCTTCATCCTCTTAAAACCTCCCTCTGCGTGATGAGTCGAGCGGATAATTCTGCTGGATTAATATTGGCATCATCACCTATGTTTAAGAAAGTATTTGGAAAAAAGAATGTTGGTCGGGCTTATGATTTACCTTTTGACGTTAAAACCAGAAAATTTTCTTTCTATAATGCAAAAAAACAGGGACTTCCAACGGATCCAGACTTTGTACGCTATATTGAGGAATGGGCGAAGACCACCTTTATCGTTCCACCTCGAATGGACAAGTACATTGAGGTTAATATGGAAATACAACGAGTTTTCAAAGATTACGGTAGCCCCAATGAAATATACCCTTATTCAATTGATGAGGGATTTATTGACCTAACGACTTCTCTTAACTACTTTGTTAGCGATCAGACCATATCCCGAAAAGATAAATTGGATATGATTTCTGCTAAGATTCAAAAGGATATTTGGCGAAAGACAGGTATTTACTCAACTGTGGGTATGTCAAATAGTAATCCCTTGCTTGCTAAGCTAGCCCTAGACAATGAAGCTAAGAAAATGCCCACCATGCGTGCTAATTGGTCTTATGAAGACGTAGAAAGCAAGGTTTGGGCAATTCCTAATATGACGGATTTTTGGGGGATTGGTCATCGTATGGAAAAGAGATTAAATGACCTGGGAATCTTTTCTGTTAAGGAACTTGCTAATAGTAATCCCGACTTACTAAAAAAGTCTTTGGGAGTAGTAGGGCTACGTCTCTGGTTTTACGCAAATGGAGTAGATGAAAGCAATGTTAATAATCCATATAAACCAAAGAGCACTGGACTAGGTAACTCCCAAGTCTTACCAAGAGATTATGTCAAGCAACGGGATATTGAGATTGTTCTTCGAGAGATGGCAGAACAGGTTGCTATTCGTCTTAGACGAGCAGGTAAGAAAACAACTGTCGTCTCTGTTCATGTAGGCTATTCCAAACAGGAAAATAAAAAATCAATTAACACACAAAAAAAGATTGAACCAACTAATCATACGGACACGCTAACTAATGTAGTTTTACAGTTATTTCATCAGAAATACAGTTCAGGTGCTGTAAGGAACATTGCCGTTAACTATTCGGGTTTGGTGGATGAATCGTTTGGACTCATTTCTTTATTTGATGATGTTGAAAAAATAGAAAAAGAAGAAAGGCTCCAATCAGCGATTGACAGCATACGAGATCAGTTTGGGTTCACTTCACTTTTAAAAGCCAATGCGCTTGAGTCAGCATCAAGAAGCATCGCTAGAAGTAAACTAATTGGAGGTCATTCTGCTGGTGGACTAGATGGTTTAAAATGATTGATCGTTCCTATTTACCCTATCAGTCAGCCCGAGAATATCAAGACTCAGGTATGCAAAAATGGATGGGCTTCTTTTTATCTGAACATACCACGTCACTAGGAGAAGAAAAATATCGTGTCGATCTAACCAGTGACTTGAACAGAACAGAAAAACTATTATTACTTTCTCAGCTCTATGTTGGGAATTTAAAGGGGCGCTTTATAGTCAAACAAAAAGCTAAAAAAACAACCTTAATTGGGGAGGTGGGGGAAATTGCAGTAAAGGCAATATCCATCAAAACACTTGAAGGATGCCAACTGATTGAAGTGGAAGACATCCTGGACATTCAACTATTAGAAGAGGTTGTCTATGAGTAGAAAAGAACTTTATGAAAATAAATTGCAGATGGATTACTTCTCAGAAGGCTATATCCGATTCGAAGAAGACTTCCAAAAATATTCAGCGATGAATGTGCCTTTGACCTTCTTAATTGATGACATCCTAAGAACAATGGCAATGAATCAGAAAAACTACTTCAAACTTAATAAAGAGAATTCTAAAGATGGATGGAACCATTATTTTTACTTCCGAATAGAAAGTGGACAAGATAGTAACTTAATCAGAAAATATTGGTATATAGGTTCAAAATAGCATTACTATGCAGTTAATGCTATTTTTTTGAACTTTAAAAGGTTATAATAGTTCTAACTATGATCAGCTATGGGGCATTTAGTTAAGTACTGACATACTTAAACAATCCTATAGGTCTCTTGGCATACAGGAGAAGCGTATGACTTTTGAAGCACTAATTGCACAAATTGATGAATTAGCGGAAACACAACTTGGTCGCGGGACCTATTTTGAATATCTAGTACGTGCATGTTTAAAGAATGAACCAACCTACAAGAATGAATTCATAGGTGTTTGGATGTTGGCTGATGTCCCAGATAGCTATAGAATTCCTAAAATCGATATAGGCGTAGACTTAGTGGCGAAGAAGCATACTGGTGAACTGGAGCTATTCAGACTAAATTTTATAATCATAGTAACCAAAAGTCAGACATTGATTCCTTCCTCGGTGAACTTGGTCAATAGTCTACGAAGTTTGAAGTGGAGGAGTAGTTTTGGAGATATTACATGACTTAATTGTTAATCTAATTGTTGCGGTTATTACTTTTCTTGTATCGACAATATTTAATAATAGACGTAGAATTAAAATATGGTCTCAATCTCTTATTCGATGGAACAAAGATATAAGATTGAGTTGTGCTTACCTATTTCAAATTAAACAGACTAATGGCCGCTATTTGCTGATAAAAGGGAGAAGAATAGACCAATATCAACCTATAGGAGGTGTTTATAAATATCATGATTCCTTCAAAGGGCTAAAAGAAGAATTAGAGTTGAAAGATGAATCTGAGACTCGATTTTATGAAGGTGGAGATCTAAGATTAATAACAAAAGGGAAGCACCTTGTACAGTTTATTAACTGGTTTGATACGAGAAAAAATAGGGAAGTAACTGTAATTAGAGAGCTTATTGAAGAATTAGAACCTGCTGGAATTTCTATAGAGGACCTAGTAACAAAGTCGCAAGTTGAATATCTAAAAACTGTCAAAGAACCAATCATGTTTTCAACTTACTTTCAAATGGATGAATTAAAAATATTTGACATTTTTGAAGCAAGAATACCTACAGAAATATTAGACAAAGTATTAGAAAATGATGATTATTTTCTAATAGAGGCTGAGGATATAGAAAAAAATTGTTTTGCTAAAGACGGACTTTCTAAAAAGATTTCTGCAACCTCGAAGTATATTGTTTAGGAGGAAGATACTTTGACAGATATTACTATCTCAAAAGAGATTAAATCAATTATGGAAGAATTGGATGTTTCGTATTCGAAATATGAAATAGCTACTAATAGGTACAATTCTATTGCTAACTATATCAAAAATTCAGAACTTAGCAAAAATAGCCCAGATATATACTTGCAAGGATCGTTTAAATTGGGAACAGCCATCAAGCCATTAACAGAAGATGGAGCTTTTGATATTGATATAGTTTGCAACTTCACAAAGTTAAGAAGAAACGACCAATCTCAATATTCTTTGAAAAATAATCTTGGGGAAATTGTTAAGAGTTACGCTAAGGCTCAGTCAATGTCCAGTGGGCCAGAGGAAAGCAAACGCTGCTGGACATTAAAATATGTTGATGAAAGCAATTTTCATATAGACATACTGCCGTCAGTCCCTTTAAACGAAAAAAATGATGGGTTTATAGCAATCACGGATAAAACTCATGAAAACTATTTTGAAATTACTTCTAATTGGGAGACAAGTAACCCAAAAGAGTACGCTAAGTGGTTTAGAGATCTTTCAAAGTTCGCTATCTATCATAAAGAAGTTGCTAAAAGATTTTCTGCATCTATTGAAAAAGTTCCTGAATATAGAGTTAGAACTCCCTTGCAAAGGATTGTTCAAATCTTGAAAAGACATGCTGAGGTTTGTTTTGAAAAAGATATTGAATATAAACCAAGTTCTATAATCATCACGACATTAGCAGCAAAGCAATATCAGGCTGCCAGTACAATTTATAGTGATTTTTTAGATATTATAAACTATGTTATTGAACACTTGAAGGATGCTATTGATTTTAGAGATGGAAAACCTTGTGTATATAATCCTGTAAATAAGGACGAAGTTCTATCTAATAAATGGGATAAAGATAGTAGCTATTTTGAAGCATTTGAAAAATGGTTGGAACAACTTAAATTAGATTTTAATGTAGGAAATTATAATTTATCTTATTTAGATAAAATAAAATTTATAAGGACTAGCTTATTTAAGAATAGTGGAGAACAATTCCCAATTGTTAATGTCAATTCTATAAGTCATCATCAAAATTCAAAATGGAAAGAGTTTTTGATAGAAGATGTATCAATAAAGGCAAGTTATCTATATAAAGGATTTAGGTGGAAAAAGATTGAAAGCGGAACAAAATTGAATAAACATGGTAGTCTTAAATTTGAAGTACAGGCTAATAGTATACTAGGGTATGAGATTTGGTGGCAAGTGACAAATACAGGCAGGGAAGCTGAATTAGCAAATTCTTTACGAGGTGGATTTTACAATTCTGAGTTAGTAGAAGGTAAAAGAGTTAGAAAAGAAAGTACTCTTTACACTGGTAGACATTATGTAGAAGCATATCTAGTCAAGAATGGAATTTGTTATGGGAAAAGTATTCCGTTTGAGATTATTATAACCGATAAATTTTCAATGGATTTTGCACATTGACGGAGATTAACCGGTAAGCTGTTTATTTGATATTTCCCTTCCTTCAATCAAACTCATTCTAAATTTTTGAATGAAAAAGATGTCGGACTTTGTTGATAATCGAGATAAAGCTAATCTAAAATTACTTGAAACCCAGACTTGTGAAAATGGATTTTACAAAAAGTATGAACTAGAATTTAGTGAAATATGTTTCAAAACACTTCCTCCCTATCCAAGTTCGGATAGGGTTTTTCATCGTTTATAACTCGTTTTAGTATCTCGACACTTTCCATCAGATGGAAGATGTCAATTTTTCTTCTACGATCATCAGCATTTTTTTCTATATTCTCGCAATGTCGTTTGATATGCCATAAGGATTTTTGAATGTTATCTTCTTTTAAATTTTTCATACTCCTATCTTATCAGATAAACGTTCAAAAATAATGTTTATTTCCTCAAATGATCAAAATATAGTCTGAAAAGCACTAAAAAATAAATAAAGAGAAATCTTTGACCTTATTTTTAGAGAGATAACAAAAACGCTTCAAAATTAAAGCGTTTTTGTTGTATAAAGACTAACGAATAGCTTGAAAATTTTACTTATTGTTGTATTTCTTCAAGGCATTTTTATATGCTTCACTGTCCTTTTTGTAATAGTCTTGTTTCGTTCCTGAAATATCGACAGTGAACACGCCATCTTCAAAGGTGTAGCTCTCTTTTCGACTAATGATATTTGAGCCCGTCAATTCGATTGTTGAATTATCTTTATCAATTGTAAAAGCATCAGCCTCTCCTTTATTGATAGTTCCTTTGTTACCTGAAATGGTAAAAGCGACTTCATTTCTACTCTCGTTTATCCAATAGTATTCACCATCTAAAGAATTACTTGATTGGTTGGAACATGCAATTAATAAAATTGCAGATAGAGACACTAAAAGTAATGTGATAAATCTTTTCATTTGCTTAACTCCTTTTCTTGTATTATATCAAAGAAATATTACAGATGTAATACAGTAATTTTTTAAGGTTGGTTTACTTCTTTCGGGAAAATAGTTATTTTTCGGAAAAAAATATTTATAGTTGATACCGTGTATTATGGTATAATCGATATGTAAGCGTTTTATCAAAAGGTAAAACTAAACGATTTTGACGATTATAAATTTTATTAATTCTTAGTTTATGAGGTTGATTATGGCAGATGAAAATATATTTGTAATGGCTGGGGGAACAGGACTATCTTCCCCCTTCCTCAATACGATTGAAAATAAAATATCAAAAGATGTTATTATTTCAGCATTAAAAGAAGAGAATAAAGATTTAGAAGATATTACTGAAAGTGAAGAAGAGTCATTCTCTATCTGGGGATATAGCGAATTTGATAATAATTTAAAAAATAACCCTCCACAAAAGGGTGACATTGTGTTTATTACAAGTAATAACGCAGCAATATATATAGCAACAATTTTAGAAGTTTCTGAGTCTAATGTTTTAAATTACATTTGGGCAGGAAGACAGAGTTGGAAGTACAAACTTATATTCGAAAATGTAATTCGGATATTTATCCCTTATCCTAAAAGTGGAAAAAAAGAAAAGTGGTTTGAGGAACATTCTTTTTCTCCAGGCGTATCTAATATTAAGAAAGTTATAGAGTGTTATAAAAATGGTATAGGCTTTAGACGAATTATTGATTTGGATGATAAAATAGGACCTATTCAAGGTGCTTTAAAACTTGGAATAAGTAAAGATAAAGTCTTAGGAAACTTTTCTGAATATTGTATTAAAACTAATTTTGAATGTATAGTGAAGGAGATTTAAAATGAATTCAGATTATAAGATCCCTATAAAATTTAGTCTTAAAAATGTTGGTGGCAGTTTTAATTACTATGATAAAATTGATTCACTACATTGTATTGTTGGGGAAAACGGTGTAGGGAAAACAAGATTGTTAAATTCTATAATTGAGAAAAATAGTAGTAATTTTCTAGATATATCGTATGAGAGTGGGACTGATGAAGGTAAATATTCTGTTGTAAAATTTTCTGCTTCGGTAGAGTTGGGAGACTCAAAAAAATTGAGAGATTATTCTTTTGATGTTTCAACCTCAGCGATGTTAAGAAAAATGAATCTAATATATTTAAATAGAGAGGATTCAATTAATCAAGTTAAAGTAATAATTGAAGATTTTAAAAAAGAAAAGTCACATAATAAAGATAGTGGGAAATTAAATGATCTAATTAAGTTTTCTAATAAAAGACTATGTATAAAATTAACTCCAGCTGGCGAAGGAATACATAAATACAAAAAATCTTATTTTAGCGGAGACCCATTAAAAAAATATTTAAATAAAAGTTTAAAAAGAGTAGAAAAGATTTTAGAAAAAAATTTTCAAGATAGGAATTCGAGGATTATAACAAATATTTTAATTATGAAATTTTTTTCAGTCCTTACGAATGAGATTATAGAAATTGGAATGACTCTTAGTGATAAGAGAATGGAGAAATTATATAGTTCTAAGGTTTCTTCTTTATTCGAAAACATAAATTATAGAAATTTGACCCCCCAAAAAATTTTTTATAGTGATTTAAAGGATATTTTAAACATTAATGGTGACAGAGAGTTAGATGCGGATAATATCATAAAAGATGTAAAATACATGATTATATAGTGCAGCTGAGAGCCGAATAAACCAATTTTTCATTAATAATTTATAATCAGAAGAACTATTCA
Source organism: Streptococcus sp. GMD1S (assembly GCF_000296875.1). Classification (GTDB taxonomy): domain Bacteria; phylum Bacillota; class Bacilli; order Lactobacillales; family Streptococcaceae; genus Streptococcus. The sequence continues at coordinate 11,707 of NZ_AJQY01000323.1, forward strand.
TTTATTTAGAGAGGATAATTCATTGCATTCGATTTAGATATAATGGAACTTATTCTTCAAATGTGCTTCACTTCTCAGACTGATGATGCTGTAGAACCATCTAGTGAATGGCTAGAATTTTTGTAAAAGCTCTATATGAAAATATATCTGGAGAGAGTTTTGGAGTACCAATGTATAGTTTTGTAAATGAACATAGTGAACTCACAATTATACCGACTGAACCATAGAAAAGAGACCTTGTCAAACCAGGTTTTAAACAAGTTCGTAAAGCATCACAATTCTCAAAATGTGGGTCAGCATGAATATATCAACGTTTACATACATCCAGGAGGAATCTCTTGGGTGCTTTTTTATTTGATAAAGCTTATAACTAGATTTAAAGTTGCTGGTAGTTATAAAAGTGTAATAAATATTTTAAAATACGTCATCTATTTCCAAATTTGGATAGGGCTTTTCATTGTTCAAAATTCGACTTAGTGTTTCAACACTAGATTTCAAATGTAATAACTCAGTTTTGCTCAATTCATTTTCATAATTGTTCTCTATATTTATACAATGACGCTTAATATGCCATAATGCTCGTTGAATATTTTTTTCTTTTAAAGTTTTCATGACTATATCATAATATAACCAATATCAAAATAGAATTTTTTTCTCAATTGTTCAAAATTTAACCTGAACTGTGCTAATGGAACTACGCTTTTAATTGGGTAGCTTATTATTAATTTATTTCAGCTGAAGTATAAAATTAAATGTTTTAATAAAAAAAGCAAGCATTTATAGCTTGCTTAAGAAATTAAAGATTCCGATCCTGGACTTTACGAAGTAGTTTTTCTTTGTCTTCTTCAAGTTCAAGTTGATGAATTTTAGCGTGGCAATTTGGACAAACTGCAATTGCATTTTCAATTGTGTCTTCGCCGCCTCTTGATAAGTACTCAATATGGTGAACATGTAAAAATGGTTTACCCTTTACTTCAAAGGGAGCTTTATTATCACATAATTGACAAATTCCATTAGCATGTTCCTTTACATATTCTTTTATTTCTGGAGAACGTTCATGGGTAAAAGTAGATACTTTTCTAACAAGATGTTTATTTTTATTTAATTTGCTTTTTTCAATTGCTAATTCTTTAATTTCCTGAATAGTTTTACGTGATATTGATTTTTCTAATTTCTTTTTATTTTGTATTAATGTCTCATTATTTGGGCAATACTCTGAGGTTTTTAATTTTAGAGGGAATTTATAGACAATACGCTTATTATTATTTTTATCGGGTTCAGTTACATTGTAAGGTGGTTCAGCAAGTTTAACTATACCTGCATAGGTGTACTCCGTGTCCTTAAATACTTCAAATAAATGTACAGTAACACCGTTTTTAGCCGAATCCTTTAAAGTTCTATTCTGAGCAAAATCAAGTTTTTGATCACCTACTTGTCCCATTCCGGTATAGTGAAGCATATTATCTACCCATGTATCATGGTATATAGATTTACCTGTTTGTTTTGATATGAGAACGAGAGTATTAGTTGTATTTGATTTTCTCATACCACCTTGTTTGGAACATTTAAAAACTTTGGCAATAACGTCATTAGTATAGATGTTATTTATTTTCAAATCATCAATAGTCTTGATATTGCTAATATTCTGAGTGTTTGTCATAAAAACCTCCTAATCATACTACTAATTGTAGTATACCATAATTTGAATACATATGTTAAATTTCAGAGTTCAGTAGTTCTACTTGTTTTTAATATATAAAATTAATTTTTGGGACAGAAGAATATACTGTTAAACAGAAAAACTCTATGAATATTAGATAGTTTACTTTAAAACGACTTAGATTTATCTAAGCCGTTCTAAAATAAGTTAAATTCTGTGTTAGTGTTTATTATTCTATTCTTCGCTAATTCTACAAATTCAGATTCTTTTTCTATACCAATAAAATTACGATTAAGTTTTTTACAAGCAACTGCAGTAGTCCCGCTTCCCATAAAGGGGTCTAATATAAGTGCATTTTCTTTTGTAGAAGCTAAAAGTAGTCTTTCCAAAAGATACAAAGGTTTTTGTGTAGGGTGTTTTCCGAACTTTTTTTCTTTTGGTGAGGTAAGTGGCCCAGACCAAACATCTTTCATTTGTTTACCGTTATTGATTTCTCGCATTAGATCATAGTTGAAAAAATGTTTATTATTTTTAATATCTTTTTTAGCCCACAATACTGTCTCGGTACTGTGAGTGAAAGATCTTCTTGCTAAATTCGGCGGTGGATTGAGCTTCTGCCAAGTAATATTGTTGATAATTTTAAAGCCTTCTTGCTCTAGAGCCATGCCGATGGAGTATATGTTGTGAAGAGTACCACTAATCCAAATAGTACCATCATCAGTTAATACTCGTTTACATTTTTTAATCCAGTTTCTATTGAATTTGTGTTTTTCAGCAGTAGTTAGGCTCTTATCCCAATCCCCTTTATTTACACTAACTTGTTTTCCACCAGAATTTGTAAAGCCATCATTTGATAGAAAATATGGTGGATCAGCAAAGATGCAGTTGACCGATTTAGATTTTATTTTTTTTAATATTTCAAACGAATCTCCATTAACAAGAATAGTAGAATCATTTTCAAAATAAGGAGTAAAGTTTTTGGGAAATACTTTTTTCATTGTTAAACCTCAAGTTCATAATTTGTAATTATGACTTCTTTCCCAACTCTATTTTTAGCATCACTATTGATCATACGTTTAACATTGACTTCTTTGACATGAAAATCTTTGTATAAATCTCTGATGAACTCTGTATTATGATTGGTGAGAATACAGTAAACTCCATTTTTTGTTAATTTTTTAAAAAGGTTTGCTAAACGAATGTGTTCTTCCGTGCTGAAACCTTCTTTAGTGTAAGAATCAAAAGAAGTAGGATTTAGTGGAGCATAAGGAGAATCGAAGAAAACGAGGTCTCCTTTTTTTGCTTTAACAGCTGTTTTTTCGAAATCTTGATTGTAAATATCTACCGTTTGCAGAAATTGAGAAATTTGTACTAAATTATCTCGTTCATAAATGTTGATAGTAGTTTTTTGGTTAGATGGAACATTGAAAAGACCTTTAGAATTAACTCTGTATAGACCATTGAAACACGCTTTATTGAGATACAAGAAAAGGGCACTTCTATTTAAGGATTCATTATCATCAAAAATAATTTGGTTGAAATTATCTCGTTGTTGATAGTAGAATTCTTTGGCTTTTTCTTTATCGCCACACGAATTGTGCTCATTTTGGAGTTTATCCAGTAATGGAAATAATTTATCGAGGTTGTGTTTTATATCGTTATATGTCCCAATTAAGACGTGATTATTATCGCTGATAACTGAGTTTTTATGTTCTAATTCAAGGAGTAGAGCTCCACCACCGATAAAAGGTTCAAAATATTGATTGAAATTTGAGGGCATAATTTTTGTTAATTCGGGAATTAGTTGTCTTTTTCCACCCGCCCATTTTACAAAAGGTTGCAAGTGATAGACCTCCTTCTTAATTTTATTGATAGAACATTAGCAGGTTCTATTATATCAGATAATTAAAAGAATAGAAAATATCTGAAAAGTGATCTATAATAGATCAAATTGATTTTTGTTTGAAATGGATTGAGTTGATTTAAAAATAAAGATAGAATGGGGAATTCTGAAATGAAACTACATGAAGCTGAAAGAAAGTTGAATGAGATTGCCAATATTAAATTTAAAGACTTATTTACTGCCGGAGAATTGCAAACTATCATAGTTAATAAAGGCAAGACCGGACAACTTTTAGAATTAGCTTTAGGGATGCAACTATCCAACACAAATAGAGATTTTGAGGATGGGGAATTGAAGACTAATAAGTGTGACGAAACAGGCAAACCAAAAGAAACGATTTTTATTACTCAGGTTAGTAGCATGATCGATGATTTGTTGCAGAATATACCGTTTGAAGAAACATCACTTTTTGAAAAAATTGACAATATTTTGTATGTTCCCGTTTGTAAAGTCGGAGAACCAGCAGAATGGTCGTTTTTAGAGAGCATCCATGTTGATTTGAATGAAGAACGATTCTTTAGTTTGAGGGAACAACTACACAACGATTATGATACAATTTGTCAGTTGTTGAACCATCATATTGAAACCAGCGATGATGGATTTATCCATACTTCAAACGGGAAATTCATGCAAATAAGAAGCAAGGATTCTAAACCATATCATCCAATTTATTCAAATGTGTATGGTAGAGAGGTTTCGAACAAGAATCATGCTTTCTATTTTAAAAAGCAATTTGTAGGGGAAATCAGAAGAATCCTTGGTTTGTAATGTAGGAGATTTTTAATGTCTGAGTTTGTTATAAAAAAATATGGATATGCCTTCTTTACTTTTAAAGATGGAGAGTATACTATTGGTTGTTTTTCTTATAATGGGAAAGTCGTTATAAGAAAGAGACAAAATAGTGGCAGTTGTCAAATTGAGAAGAAAGATATTATGCGTATCTTGAACAATTTACTATCAGAAGATTCAATTGCTTCATTGTTAACGACAAACTTTAAAAACTTGTCAAAATACTTAGGTATACACTCTGATGGGTATGATTTACAAGGACTAATTACTGATATTGAGGGTTTAAAAATCGATAATATCGATTTCAGTAAAGAAGGTTTTTATCCACATTACTTATTGTTGAAACTGTTGGATAAAAAAGAATCTGTTCATGGATCACAAGAAACAACAAAAACTTATAATTTATATTTTAGATTCTTAAAACAAGTTGGTGCGATCCCAGAAAGTAGTAGGAGAAAAAAAGAATATCGGGATGTTAGCTACTCAAACCCAGATTACCATGCTAATGAATTGATTAAGGAAATTTTGATTTCTGATAAATATATCTTATATATACATCAAGGGTCCTTTTCTGAGTTTGATATGGTGCTAAAATATAGGGTTTTAAAAGATGGAGTATGGAGTAGGCTTCGTACTCCAAAACATATTCATTGGTCAGTAGATTTGGTTTTAAAAAAGCAAATTCAAAAAGAACTGTCAATTCATTTTATTGAAAAATTACTTGATTATTGGAATTCTATTGAAAGTCCTATGAAAACTAATGATGATAGGAATAGAATCATTCAAGAATGTATTTCTACTTCATTGGAAGAAGAATATAGAGAGTTGGATAGTATAGGTGAGTATCCGGTTGAGTTTTTATGGGTAATGGCGTTGCTTTTAATACAACAAGAAAAAGCTAACAACTTCAATGCGTTTATGTTTAAGGATTTATTAACTTCCTTGAAGGAAAATGATGAGATTTACAAAATTATTTCAACTGCAACACATAGATAAAAGCGAAGTGAAAGAAAATATTTTGAAGAGAATCAAGTGATTTAGATAAATTAAAAAGCCATTCAGTGTATATAAACTGAATGACTTTTCTTTTAGTTGTGTAATTCATTGTACTTCTAGAGTGCTTCTTTATAAGCATCAGCACCTTCTTTAGATGACACATCTTCAGTTGTTTTTACTATTGACGGTGAATCTGTAGTACTCTCCCTTCTCAATCGTACCTTCAGTATCTTTGATAGAGAATGACAACTCATTTCTTAGGTATTTTTCGGTATCAATCTAATAGTAGTTGCCATCTAGGTTGTATTGTGATGAACAAAAAATGAGAAGAAAAGCTGATAAGGGAAGAAGTAGGAGTGTTAAGATTTTTTTCATGATGAAATTCTCCTTTTCTACTATTTTGATAGATAACTCTACTTGAGTGTTTACACATAATTATTGACAGTATCAAAAATTCCGAATTGATCTAGAATTTTAGTCCAAAATGATCTATAATAGATCAAATTATATTTTAAAAAGCACTGTCATTATTATTTTGATAGGTTTTAAAGTGGGAAAAGGGGAGTTATGTCTAATCACGAAATTACTTATAGTTTTTCAAATAGTGGAACAAGAAATGAAGTACGAATGAGAGTGGTAGAGAAATTTTCACAAGAAGAAGCGGGTGTGGGAAGAGGAAATGATGCTTCTAAATACAAATATTTTGTTGAAACTTTAGAAAGTGGCGATAGAGTATATCTACAAAGACCTGCAAATTTACATAATGGTTTTGATTTTTTAGTTTGTGTCGAAAATATGAATTATTCAGAACCTAATAAACGAAAAAGAAACTATCCTAAACATACAGATTTTGGTTTAGACCTTCAAAAGAAAAAAGAGTCAGATCCAGAGATGTATAAAAAGTTATATGATTTACTACTAAAAGTTTTTGAGTGTGAAGAGATTACAGATTCTGAAATAAGAGCTATAACATTTAATATAGGCTATCCTACTGATCAAATTGTAAAAACGATTAAATGGTTATTTATTGAACAGGATATACGTTATTGGAACTATTCTGGAAGAAATATGACGTGGGGTGTTATACCCAAGAGAGACTAGGGTAAAAATATGAACAATAGAATACCCACTAAACATGGTGGTGGTTCAAAAACTAATAAAAATGGGTTATTGTTTGAACAAATTACGTCATTAGATGATGCTTTGGAAGAGGCAGGGATTGAAGTGATACAGCATAGAGTGTTTAAAAATAATGTTCTTATAGGCTATTCCGTTTCAAAATCAAAGTTGTATAGTATTTTTTTAAAACCAAGAGGAATAAATTATAAAGAATACAATTCAAAACAGTGGCAGCCAGATGAGTGCTTTATAAATGAACAAAATAAATTCGCCTATATTATTGACAAGAAATTTCAAAACTCTTCAGGAATTGTGGATGAAAAATTACTCGGGTGTCATTTAAAAAATGGAATATGAGAAATTATTTACTTCTTTAGGTTATAAGGTTAAATACTTCTGTGTTTTCAATGATTGGTTTAAACACGAACAATATGAAGATACAAAAAATTATATCAAGAAAATGGGATGTGATTACTTCTTTAATTCTATCCCACTAGATAAATTAAGTTTGTAGTAAAAATAAATGAAAGCAGGATTATATGTGGGGAAAACAAAATTATAGAGACTTCAATGAATTGAAAAAACCAATTCGGGAAATGGCAGTTTCAACTTCAGGAAATACAATAGTTTATAATCTTGGAAATAAAAAAGTAAATCCAGATAAATTTCAAGTTAGTCTTATTGAAGAAGTAAATAATGAAAAAAGAGCTTACAGTATGGGAGACGCTGATTATTTTAACATCATAAAAAAATACTATAAAGGGGATAACATCAAGGTAATAGACCTAGCAATAAAAACGTTCGTTAAGTTTATTGATAAAGCTGCAGGCTTCTATGATACCTACGGCAGTTCAGAGAAAGGGAAAGATTACTCGGGAAAATTTGATATTTATTCTGAAAATACTTTTGGATATCAAAATCAAGATATTATTGAAAAGATAAAGAAATTTCAAGAATGGTATTTATCTCAAGAAATTTCGGATGAAAATTCGGAGTTAGAAGAAGCGCTCATTATTATATTTTTAGCCATGATATCTGAGTGGTATTATTTAGGGAAATATAATAATAAGTCTAAGTGGCAGCATAGAGTAAAATTATTTGGTATTTATCAGGTAGAAACAGGCAAGCTTTCTCCTGAAGAAGCAGCTCAATGGTCAAAAAAAAGAGAAAATACTTCAAAATTTGGAGATTTATGTAGAAGTATGAAAATATTTGATAAAGAATTTTACTTAAAAAAATAATATTTTAAAACTATAATAGTGAGTTCAATTAAGAGGAGGTAGATTAGTTTATTCCCCTATTTAAGAAATATTGATTCAAATTTTATGAAATGAATCAGTAGATATCGTTCTGAAAAGACTTGGTATTACGCTGTTTTTAGCCCAAATGAAACTCATACTTTCCAAACCAGGTCTTAAGAAAGCTCGTAAAGCATCACAATTTAGTAAACGTTAATTCGA
>NZ_AJQY01000324.1:0-13856 GCF_000296875.1 Streptococcus sp. GMD1S
GCAACTAGCTTAACTCTTTTTATTTTACACTCAGAAAGGAAATACTTATGATTCCAGAAACACTTGTCATGCTACCAGAATTTATCGGTACTGCTTACTACGAAAAATTGGGAAATGCCCCACGCTATGTCTTCGGAAAAGAAGGCAAATATCAACGCCACGTGCTAAACAATGAACAACACGGAGCCTTCCACGTGATTACACCAGCTTCTGCTACTGTCTTTCCAGAAGATGCTCTAGTTGAAGTGGTCAATCCAATTTTCCTTGCAGACACTTCCCTAAACGGAAATTCCGTTGCCCCAGCGCTCAATGTATTTGCTGAAAAATTGGTTTTGAAAAAATAAAAAAGAATAGGAGAAAACATACATGGCTAAAATTGGATTAAACTACGGAGAAAAACTTCAAATTGCAGACAAAACCTATCGGGTAATCTCAGAAGGTCTAAATATCCCTCAAGTCTTTGGAAAACTTACCTTCCGAGGTATTGAAGGAACAGATACCATCTATGAAATTGACCGTTCCCAACGCAATCCTGACGGCTCCTACGTTCAGGTTAATACGGGGGAAATTCGGGGTGTTGTGGTAGGAATTCATTCTTCAGTCCAACACGAAACCCTCTTTTTCACTATTGCCGATATGGCGGAGTCTGAAATCGAAGACTTGGGACTCAAATACCGTGAGGAAGTGGAGCTAGAAGACATCGTCGTAACCCATACTCACGTTAACCGCAACGATATCTACAAGCTCTTTGCTTCTAAGATTAAGAAAAAAGGGGCAAGTCCTAAAGACTCTAAACCCGTAGAAAACAAGAAAGAAAACTAGGAGGTGACATATGAAACTCTTTACCTACCGTGGACAAAGAGTTCAAGTCTATCATCGACATATCAAGGCAATCACTTGGTTTATCTTGTGGTCGCCTTTTTTATTTGCCTTAGCTTACTACGGCTATCAACATCACTTGGAACTACAAGCCCAACCCTTTCCCAAAACCTACTACTTAGTTGCCTTTGCCTTACTATCCGCTCTTATCTCTCAAATCCTGAATTGGATTTGCTACGAGAAACTACTCGCTTTTCAAAAACTCAATAACTTGCGAATTCTCTCTCGTTTTCTCTTAGAAAACAACCTCTATCTAGTCAAGAAAGTCAAACGAGAGAAAAGGACGATAGAGAAAATCAGGCTTCCTCAAGTCTATCTTAAACAATCTCGTTATAGTTTGGAAGTCAGTTTTATCTTAGAAGGCAATAAGTTTCAAGATCGATTTCTCAATCTTGGGGCAACACTTGAAGTCATGTTTAATGGTGACTTTCGAAATAAAACCTTTGATAAACGTTTTATTAAGTACGATATCGCCATCAATCGTATTGATAGCCGTATTGGGATCGACCAAGTAGTGGTTGACGGGTCAAAACTCCAACTTATGAAAGATGTTGTTTGGGACTTCATCGAAGAACCACACTTACTGATTGGTGGAGGGACAGGAGGAGGGAAGACGATTCTTCTCATGTCAATCATCTATGCTCTTGCTAAGATTGGTTTCATAGATATTTGCGATCCGAAAAATTCTGACCTATCTGGTTTGAAAAAAATTCCTGTCTTTCATGGTCGAGTCTTTACCAGTAAGGAAGATATTATCCAGTGCTTTAGGGAAAACGTGGAGTTCATGGAAAAACGCTATGAACTCATGTCTACCTCTCCCAAGTTTCAAGCTGGGAAGAATTTCACTTATTACGGGATGAAGCCTAAATTCATTCTGGTAGATGAATGGGCAGCACTTATCGCTAAAATCGAACGTGATTATAGCCTACAAGCAGAAGTCACCGAATACCTTACTCAACTAGTCCTAGAAGGCCGTCAAGCTGGGGTTTATGTGATTTTTGCCATGCAACGTCCTGATGGGGAGTTTGTCAAAACTGCTCTTCGGGATAACTTTATGAAGCGCCTCTCAGTCGGTCATTTAGAATCAACAGGCTATGACATGATGTTTGGTGATGCCAATAAAACCAAAGAGTTTAAAAAACTGGATAAAATTAATGGTATTAAGATAAAGGGGCGGGGCTATATCGCAAACAACGGAGACTTGGCTGGTGAATTTTTCTCTCCTTATGTACCATTGGACCGGGGCTTTTCTTTCTATGAAGCCTACTCGCAAATTCCCATTTTAGAATTTGAAGGAGAAGAGTTTTCTGTCTTTAAAGACTATAACTCACTAGTCCCAACAAAAGAACTAATAGAGGAGGTAGAACAGGTAGAAAACCATGTCAACCAACGACCTCTAAAAGATTTTGCGGAAGAGCAGGAACTAAAAGTCGCAACGCTTCGAAAGATTATCTATCTCTTAGAAGAACAAGGAATAGATTTTGGCCGTTCTGACTCGGCTATTTTGGTGACTCCTCTTCAAGAAGAACTCCTTCTTGAAACTCTTCTCTGCTTTGAAGAGGGCGGACGAAGATCTTATGCCAAAGCCGTTCAGATGGTGCTTAGTCATCAGGAACTAGGACAAGGACAAGGGCAAGCCTGACGGCAAGTCAGGCGCAGACCGTAGCCCGAAGTTCCTAGTTTCTGATGATGAAACCCCCGATTTCTAATAGGGGGGTTACATTTGGCAAAATGGCAAAGTCCAACCCTCCTCATTCCTTGTAAGAGTTGGGATTGCGAATTTTAGAAAGTGTGTCACTTTGGCAAAAAAAGTGTGTCACTCATAAAAAAGGAGGTGTCCCCATGAATGGATAAAATCAGCCCATTCAATCTTAAGAAATTTCGTCAAGAAACAGGCATGAGCCAAAAACAATTTGCAGAAGCGGTTGACCTACCTACTAGAACCTATCGCTCCTACGAAGCTGGCGAAAGAGGATTGAGCATTGAAAAGTTCCGTGACCTAAAAGCCAAACTAGGCTTTCATAGAGATCATGAAAAGCAAAGTTTGCGTGCTCGGATTGACTACTTGCGAATCTCTTTTCCTGCTCTACGTGACTTAGAGTCTTTCTGTAAAAACTTTCTCTTCTGTCATCTGAGCGAATTTAGCGCTCAGGAGACACGGCTCATGAACTACACCCATCTTTGGCAACGAGGCAATATCTGGATTTTTGATTTCTTTGATAAAGCAGAAACCAAAGATTACCAATCCTGTCTTCAACTATCAGGGCAAGGGTGCCGTGAGTTGGAAGTACTCCTAGAATACAGGGGAATCACTTGGCAGGCCTTCCTTCAGAATCTCTTCTATGCTTATGAGGATTGCCGAATTAAGAGGTTAGATATTGCTCTAGATGAGCTCTATAAGGGCTTCGGAAAAGAAGATCAACAGATTCATCTACCTAAGTTGATTGAGAAGCTCTACGCAAAGGAAATTGTCCTCAACACCTTTCGGAAATGGAATGTAACAGGGGGCGGTTCTTTTATTGACAATGAGGATATGGAAGCTAATCATGGTTTGTCCCTCTACTTTGGATCAAGGCAAAGCCAACTCTACTTTAACTTTTACGAGAAACGCTATGAACTCGCCCGTCAAGAAAATATCTCCTTGGAAGAATCCTTGGAGATTTTTGGTATTTGGAATCGCTACGAACTTCGCTTTTCAGACCAAAAAGCACAAGGAGCTATCGAGGAATATATCAACGGTGTAGACCTTGGGGAAATCGCCCGTGGGGTTATCAATAATGAAATGCAAGTCTATGATGGAATCAATCAATTTGGAGCTTATAAGCCTGACCAGAAATGGCAACAACTTTTTGGTGGGGTAGAACCCTTGAAACTCTCAACCAGTCCCCAACCCTACTCTATTGAACGAACCATCCGCTGGCTGACCTATCAAGTAGCGAACTCTCTTGCTTTAGTTTCAGAAGCTGATCGTATCATGCAGACCGAATATATGAAGATGATACAAAATAGCGGGGAAATTACAGATCGTGGGAAGGCAATGTTAAAACTACTCAAAGCTAGTAAACATTATGAACATTAGAAAGGAAAACAACCAATGGAATACAAAGTTGAGATTAATTCACTAGAAAACTTTAAAGCTTGGTCAGGCGGATTAACAACTCTAAACACTGTTCGTGAACGTGGAGGATTGGATACCCTCACCATTATTTGTGAAGATATCTTCTGTGGGGATATCCCAACGGAAACTCAAATCAATGATTGGCTATGGTTTGATTCTGATTTTATCTTCCAAGCACTTGGCTATGATGATCTTCTAGAGGCTTCTTAAATTGCTTAAGAAAATCTATCAAGCAGACTTCTTTCTCTTACCTGAAAAAGAGTTTTGGCATTTCTACATTCTTTTAAGAAAAGGAAAGGAGTTCTACTATGAATGTGCTGGAAGATGCACCGAAAAGGAACCAAATTCTAAAGGCCTCTATAGCTACGAACATGCTTGCTTCACCTTAGAGGGACAAGTTCTTTCTCTCAATCAAAAGATGCGTCCCTCACTGATTGCTTACATCCAACAAACCATCAAGCAAAATCAAGAACAATTTAGAAAGGAACTCGAAATGGCAACAAAAACAACCTTCACCCGACAAGTAGAACAAGTCGCTAATGAATTAGGCGAATGTCTCAAAAAGAAAGATTATAAAGAATCTTGGACAAAAGCAGGTGAATTAAATAGCTTGCTGAAAAAAGAAGAAGCAAAGACTTTAGCTCCCCAATTACTGGAACAACTCCAATACGAGCTAAAAGGCTATTACTTTATCAATTCAGAAATGGAAAAACTTAATAAACGATTCTATGCAAAAGGAACCAAACTTATTGAGTTAGCCCAAGTGTAACAGGAGGAACTATGGACAATTTAAAATCCTATCTCTCAAAGGTGAGGCAATTTCTAGAACAATTTAAAAAGGTTGAACAGAAAAAGAAACCTCCAAAACTTAAAACCCTCACCAAAAAACATGTTAATCTTGCTGTAGTTGGCGGAACTTGCTGCCTTCTCTTTATTGGACTCATGGGTTCCATTCGAGCTATCACTCTATCCAATCAGGTTTCAAGTCTAAAAACAAGCATTGAAAACTTTGAAAAGGAAAAAGCAGACTCCCCTTCAACTACTAGGCAATATGACTACCGTCTACAATACTATCTAAACGATTTTGTTTATGCTTACTTTACCCTCTCACAAGAAAATAATAAGCAAACCGAACAAATTAATCATCTGAATTCCTTTTATGGTGCCCTTCCTGACACCAAGTCACAAGGGCAAGTCCGAAACCCTAGCGAGGTGATTTATTCGCAACTCATCACTGTAACAGATAAAGTGGCAACCTACCGTGTCAAATACAAGGAATGGATCAAAAAGGACAACAACACCGAGAAAAAGGAAATCACAACAGGATTTAATATTCCTTTTGAAGAAGTTAATGGTAAATATCGTATCGCTGGTCTACCTTGGTTCTCAAGTCTTGACTCCTCACAAGCAATTCCATCTTCAAAAAACGAGCAATTGACCCTGTCAGCAACTGATCGTCTATCGGAGGATGAACACAAGAAAGTAGATAAGTTTTTAACTGTCTTTTTCACCAACTACACTACAAATCAAGACAATCTGAATTTGATTGCTAAAGATATTTCTGTAGTCGCAAATACTACCTTTAAAAGTATTGACTACACCTATCTAAAAGAAGATGGAGAAAAGCTCATCGCAACTGTTCAAGTTACTTTTGAAGTAGGGGCTTCAACTCATTCAGAGAATTTCACTCTCACTCTTACTCAAAATAACGGGACATACTTTGTAGATGAGTTAGCCCACACCATCCCTATTAACTACGCAAAACAAGAAAAATAAAGGAGAACAACATGAACACAGAAAATCTACGAGCCTTCCTACAAGGAGATGCTGTTTGGGTACTAGGAGCAATTGCAGTCCTACTTGCAGTTAAAGCTTGGCGCAATAGCTCTTGGATCCAGCTTTTTTCAGTAGTTTGTTTTTATGCTGTCATTGTCTCACTCACAAAAGGACAAGACATTCTAAAAGCTTTTGGCTGGTTCCTTCGTCTCTTTGGGATTGAAACAGGACTCTAACTATGAAAGATGAAAAACTGTATGATTACGCCAAGGGGCTTAACGCCCCTTATTGGATTCAAGAGATAAAAACTAAAAAAGGCACTCGCATTTGGTACTTTGCTACTCCCATGCAACTGTCTTTTTTTATAGTCTTTATTATTGTCTTGGTGGCTATGCTCTTAGCCGGTGGTTTTATCCTTGTTCCTCTAGCTAAAGCCACCCACTCGATTTCATTAATTCTCTACTGGTTTATCCCTTATAAGCTAGCAAAATTTTATACAGAATACGAACCACATGGAAAGAAAATGCATCTTTTTCTAGCAGATTACCTAATCTACTGTTGGGATTTTAAACTCAATAAAAAAGCAATCTACCATGAAGATCGTATTGAACCGGTTGAAGAAATCGTCTTTGAGAAAACAAACCTTTAGAAGGGAGGAACTATGTCTCTAACACTAACTTATCCCATTCTACAAACTCATGACAATCTTGTCTTGAAACGGGATCGGTCAGTAATGGCCTACTACCGTATTCCGAATACCCCAATTACCATAACGGATGACGGACGGAAAAATAAGCACAAATTAACCGTTGCACAAATGATGAAGAAACTTCTAAAAAATCAATATTTTGAGGTTTCCCTCATTCCTAAGGATTATCTTCTAGAGGAAAAATTAAAGGACTTCTCAGAAGCGCTAGCGGATGATAGTAGAGAGCTCGGTGAAGAACTCCTCCTCTACACCGTTGACCATTTAACAAATGAAATGGAAATCCCTTATCAATTTGATTGGGTTATTGGAGTTAACCTAAGAAAACAAAATCATGGGCAAACAATCAAAGAATTAGCCCTTGAAAGCCTAACTGATTTTTCCGAAAAAATCGCTCAGGGGTTTGGCTACGAATATGAACTCGCTGAAAACTGGTATGAGGACTACTGTGCAGATGAGTTTACCATTTACCAAGCCCTCGCTCCCTTACGAGCAAAAGCCTTATCGGATGAGGAATTGTTCTACTACCAACGGATGCAATATCTCCGCTATATTCCCCACTACAAAAAGGAAGTCCTCGCCAATCGTTCCCAATTTAACATCACGGATACTCTAATCAAAGTTACCAAGGGTGGCTTTTTAAAACTAGAAAGTCCTTATGGTTCTTCTTTTGTTACCATTCTTCCTGTTGGAAAATTTCCTATTCAGTTTAACGGCTTTCATCTAGGAGAATTTGTCCAACGGCTTAACTTCCCAGTTGAATTGCGTATTAAGGCAGAATTTATTGATAACAATAAAATCAAAGGGAAAATGGGACGATCCAATACCCGCTATCGCAATATTATGGAAGAGGCAGAAAATACTGATACTGTCCAACAAGATGAAATCATCATGGGGTCACTTTCTCTAAAAGACTTAATGAAGAAGGTAGGAAATAAGGAAAATATCATCGAATATGGAGCTTATCTTATTGTATCTGCCTCCAGTATTGAACAACTACGACAACGTAGACAAGTAGTTCTCAATTACTTTGATGATATGGGCGTTGAAATCAGTGAAGCTAGCCAAGATGCACCCTACCTTTTTCAAGCCCTCCTCTATGGTCAGCATCTTCAAAAGAAAACGAGAACTTGGACTCATATGGTAACTCCTCGTGGTTTCTCAGAACTGATGCCCTTTACCAATAGCTCTTCAGGAAATCGGATTGGCTGGTATATCGGACGAGTAGACAACTGGACAGGGCGTTGGGATTCGATTGAAAAAGCTATCGAATCCTCCAAAAACATTGTTCTATATAATGCCACTGTCGGAAACAAAGAAGATATCGCTGGTAAAATCACTAAAAACCCACACATCATTATCACAGGTGCTACTGGACAAGGAAAATCCTTTTTGGCTCAGATTATTTTCTTGAGCGTTGCCCTGCAAAATGTCAAAACCCTCTACATTGACCCGAAACGAGAACTCAGAAATCACTACCAACAAGTGATTCACTCGCCTGAATTTGCTAGGCTCTACCCTGAACGTAAGAAACAGATTGAAGCATTTAACTTTGTCACTCTTGATAGCTCGCTACCATCTAACCACGGGGTTTTGGATCCCATCGTTGTTCTTGAGAAAGAACAGGCAGTCGAAGTCGCAAAAAATATGTTGGAATTTCTCCTGCAAGCTGTAGATGATGTTACCATGGATCAAAAGACAGCCATTACAGAGGCTATAAACATCATTGCAGAGAAAAGAGAGCAAGGTCAAGCTGTTGGATTTAAACAGGTCTTAGAACACCTGAAAATGGACGAGAAGGATGATATTGCTTCTGTGGGACGTTATCTAACTTCTATTGTCACGAATTCCATCTTGGAACTTGCCTTTTCAGATGGAACCACTCAAGGACTCAACTACGATTCCCGAGTCACCATTCTAGAAGTTAACAACCTTAAACTACCTAAAGATAATTCCACAAAGATTTCCGACCACGAAAGAAATTCTATTGCTCTCATGTTTGCGCTTGGTGCCTTTTGTACCCATTTTGGAGAGCGCAATGAAAATGAGGATACCATCGAATTTTTCGATGAAGCATGGATTCTGATGAAATCCGCAGAAGGAAAAGCCGTTATAAAAAACATGAGACGTATTGGGCGTTCAAAAAACAATACCCTTGCACTCATTACTCAATCTGTACATGATGCTGAAAATGACGATGACACGACGGGCTTTGGAACCATATTTGCTTTTTACGAAAAGTCAGAAAGAGAAGATATTCTTCATCACGTCAACCTAGAAGTCAACGAACAAAACCTAGAATGGATTGATAATATGATTTCAGGGCAATGTCTCTACTATGACGTCTATGGCAACCTGAACATGGTTTCTGTTCACAATCTTTTTGAAGATATTGACATGCTACTAAAACCTATGAAAGCAACAGTTTCTTCAAGTCTTGAAAATAAATACGCTAGTTAGGAGGTGAAACCATGCAAGAAGCTTTTGAGAAATTAAAAGGCGTTGATATTTTTTCGCTCAAGTCCTATATGGAGCCAACTGGGTTCGGTTCCTTTAACGGTGCATGGGTAATGATTAATGAAATCTTCGTCAATTTTTTCTTTTTCCTGCTCAATGCCATTGTCGGTTTCTTCTCTCTTCTCATTCGTATCTTAGAACAAGTGGATCTCTACTCCGCCTACAAGACCTATGTCTTTAACGGTGCAAGTTCTATCTGGGAGGGATTCACGACTTCAACCACTAACGGAGTTGGAAAAGATTCCCTCATTTCAATGTCCTTACTTATTCTTGGGATTTATCTATTTTATCAATACTTCTTTTCTAAAGGGAGTTTCTCAAGAACGGTACTTCATGTCTGTTTAGTAATTCTCTTAGGATTTAGCTACTTTGGAACAATCGCAGGAACTTCAGGCGGACTTTATCTGCTTGATACCATCCACAATGTTTCAAAAGATGTCTCCTCAAAAATTTCCAAAATTGAAGTCAACTATGATAAAAATAAGTCAATCAAAATTGGCGATTCAATGGCTGATAGCTATATTGCTGAAACTTCCTATAAAGCCTATATCTTTGTAAACACTGGTCAAGAAAACGGCAAATACAGGAATAGTCAAGATGGAAAAGAAGAGGAATTTGATAATAGTAAAGTATTAGGTACTTCTGATTCAAACGGAAACTTTACAGCAGTAAAAGCGAAAGAGCGCTCTGACTATCTAGATAAAATCGGAAATGGTGCTAATGAAGATGGCGAAAAGAACCGCTGGGTTTCTGCGATGCCTGACTTCATCTTTATTCGTATGTTTTATATCATCTTTAAAATTGTAGAAGCCATTGTTTTAGCTATCCCAGTTATATTGATTCAAATTCTAAATATCCTTGCTCAAGTTCTAGTTCTCATGATGATTTTATTATTCCCAATTGCTCTTCTTGTTTCCTTTATTCCTCGGATGCAGGATTTGATTTTTGGGGTTCTTAAAGTCATGTTTTCGGGCTTAGCTTTTCCAGCAATTACTAGCCTCTTAACACTATTCATCTTTTACATTGAACAATTAGTTGAAAACTTGGTAACGTCTGGCTTCGATGATATTTTGAAGACTCTCCCTTCTCTCCTACTTTTTGGACTCGTCTTTAAACTCTTAGTTTCTGTTGCTTCTAAAGCCATGATTTTTTTCCTCCTTTGGAAATACAAGGCAGAAATTATTCAGTTTGTTCTTGGTTCTAAAGCTCGTATGGTAGCAAATGATATCGGAAACAAGGTCACAGAAACGGTTAGCCAAACAAAGGAATTAGCTTCACAAGTACCAACTAAGGCTCTTTCATCTGCTCAAGGACTAGGTAATTTTGTCCTTTCTAGTGCTGGATACGGAGTTGGGGCAGTCATGAATGCAAGGAGCCAATTCCAACAAGTTGGGTCATTCTTTACTAGCAAGCAACCAGATGAGGAAGAGCATTTACCACCCATAGAAACAGAGCAAGTACAAGAAGATGGGGCTAAATTATATCCTAGGGTTCAGCATAGCACGAAACAACAAGGAAAAACACTTTCGTCTAACTTTGCACCAATTTCGCAACCAAACAATGAAAAAGTCACCCCAGAAGAAGAATTTGAAACTCTCAAGGAAGAATGGATTTCTCCTATCAAGCAATACCGTATCAATCGTATAGAGGCAAAACTAGAAGATTACAAAGATCCTCAATCCATGTTTAAAGCGCAAGGTTCAAACGCCTTTACCCGTGCATACAGAAAAACTATGACAAGGGATGATAAAATCAAGGCTAATATTGAACGCAGAAACAGACTAACCGAGAGACTAAACCAATTACGAGGAGAAGCAAATGAACACAAAAATTCGTTCTAAAACCTCATTCCCAAGAGTTCTAGAAGATACACTCTATCAAGCCTATCAAGAAGGAAAACGCTCAGTCGATTTCCTTCTTTTATTTCCAGTAAAGGATACTGAAAGAGAAATGATTATCTCCCAAGTAAAAGCACATACAATTGTCTTAGATGCCAAATGGCGTTTTGGAACAGTACTCTTTACTGCCTATATTCGTTATTAAGAAGAGGAGGGTTTATGAAAAAAATCAAATGGTTTCTCATCCTTGGTCTCCTCCCTCTACTCATGCCGATTCTTGTTATTCTCATTCTTGCCTCTGCCATGGCTGGGGGATCCATTGGTGGAAATTCCAACATTCAAAATGGAGTTACCTATTCTGAACACTGGTCAGACGGGGACGCCTACACACATAATCTATTAGTTCATCGTTACGGAATCAAGGCTTCGCAATTAGATGGATTCCTAAAAACTCTAGGAATCAACTATGATTCAAGTCGCATCAATGGGACAAAATTGCTAGAGTGGGAAGCCAAGTCAAATCTAGATGTTCGAGCGATACTTGCGATCGCATTGAATGAAAGTTCACTAGGAACTGCTGGGGTTGCGACAAATCCAGGAGCCAATATGTTTGGATATGGAGCTTTTGACTCCAATCCTGAAAATGCCAATAACTTCAATGATGAGGTTGCCGTAGTCGCTCTTACCCAACAAACTATCATTGGCAATAAAAATCAAACCTTCAAAATCCAAGACGACAAGGCAAAGAAGTTAGCTTCTGGCACTTTGAATACTGCCGTTGATGGAGGGGTCTACTTTACAGATACTTCTGGTTCAGGAAAAAGAAGAGCTGAAACCATGCAAAAACTGGATACTTACATTGATGAAAACGGAGGAACCCCAGAAGCACCTAAACAAACTACAGGTAAAACAAGAGACGGTGGCGGTGTTACTTCAAGCGATGTTCCTGAAGGATATAGTCTTACCCAAGCTATTGATACTACTAACTATATTGCAAGCTCTTATCCATGGGGGCAATGTACTTGGTTTGTCTATAACCGTGGAAAAGAAGTTGGTGTCAGCTTTGACCCTTATATGGGGAATGGTAATCAATGGATGGAAAAACCAGGTTATACAACTACAAATACACCAACCGAACACTCTGCCTTATCCTTCTCATCGAGTCAAGCTGGCGCTGACCCAATATATGGACACGTAGCCTTTGTGGAACAAGTAAAATCAGACGGTTCCATTTTAATCTCTGAAAGTAACTATAAGGGGCTTGGGATTATATCTTATAGAACTTTTGATGCAGAGACAGCAAAACAGTTTACTTATGTAATTGGAAAATAGAAAGGAGAAAATATGTTAGTACAACTACCCGAAGAACAAACTCAAGAAATTCAGCAAATGATTGCAACACTAATCAAAGATGAAATCCATCACTTTAAAGAGGATATTGGAGTAGACAGCCCCTTCTTGAATAAAAAGCAGACTTGCAATTATTTAGGAATATCTAATAATACCTTAGATATTTGGATCGCAATGGGGCTACCCTATATTCGAATTGGAAAGTCTATTCGTTTCAACAAGGATAGTATAAATCAATGGATGACACGATTAGAAATCAGCGCATAAGGAGAAAAAATGGGTATTTCTAAAACAAATAATGGATCATATAGACTTAGGGTGTATATACCTGATGAAGTCCAGGGAAAACTGGGGTTAGGAAGACGATATGAGAAACGGTTTAAAACCCGAAGAGAAGCTAAAGAAGCTGAAATAAAGTTAACTATTGATATTGAGAATGCTAGATTGGGTAGAGTCCCTGTTAATTCAAATAACAAAGGTAATATCTTATTCAAAGACTTTTATAAAGATATTTGGCTGGAACCATACAAAGCAGGTCAAACTACCACTACACTAAAACCTCCTACTAAGGCAACAGTATTTCAAACAGAAAATATATTTAGGCTTCATATCATTCCAATTTTAGGTAATTACTCAATAGAACATTTGATTAATAATAAACAACTTGTACTATCACTACTTACTCCAAAGGCAAATAGTTATGCTAATTTCAAGGTAATTAGGAGCTATGTAAATTCTGTTTTCGATTGGGCTGAGGAGCTTGAATATATTCCATCAAATAAACTCCGAAAAACAATTAGTAGAATTAAAGCAAATAAAAAAATTCTCCTTAAAGAGAGTAAACGTGAAGAAGATCTTTCTCTCGATAAAGAGGAGCTAAAATTATGGTTACAAGCTTTTGACACTGATTTAAAGGAAGGAATCATTGACCTAAAAGACTACACTCTCTTTTATACTACCTTCTTTTTATCTGACCGAAAATCAGAAAGTTATGCTTTGCAATGGAAACACATCAATTTTTCAACCGGAGAAATACTTATAGAACAAGCTTTAGATCGTTTTGGTAATGTAAAATCAACTAAAGGAAACAAAAAAACTCTTTTTAAAGCACCAACGGAATTAATGGAGCTTCTAGCAAATTGGAAAGTTAAACAACAAGAAGAACTCAAACTTTTTGGACTGAGGCAAACACAAAAACAGTTTGTTTTTACATATAATAATCGGACTAATAACATTAATCTTCCCCTCCATGTCGACTATCTGAACTATAGAATGAAATCAGTTAGACATAGACATCCCGAATTAGCTCCTGCATCTCCTCATAAATTGAGACACACAGGTGCCACTCTAGCAAAATTAGCTGGAGTTTCGCTTGAGGAAATTTCTGAAGCGCTAACCCATAGTGACAAGGAAATTACAAAGACCTACGTCAACACTAAAGATAAAGTTAATCAGACCGTAGGTGATATTGCATTTCGTAGCTTAAAAAATTGATGGGGTGAATATGGGGTGAATTTTGGGGTGAACTTTAGATTTTTGAAACAAAAAAGACATCCAAGAGAAAATTCTTGAATGTCTGTAAACGTTGATATAATCGTATTGATTAACGTTTTGAGAATTGTGATGCTTTACGAGCTTTCTTAAGACCTGGTTTCTTACGTTCAACTTTACG
>NZ_AJQY01000325.1:0-13254 GCF_000296875.1 Streptococcus sp. GMD1S
GCAGGTGTGACATACGACACTGCTACACATGAAGTGACAGTAAACGTTACAGATAACGGTCAAGGTCAACTTGAGGCGGCTGTTGCAGGTAACAACCCAACCTTCACCAACACTTATAAAGCAGCTCCAGCAAAAATTGCTATTGAAGCTAAAAAAGTTTTGAACGGTAAAGAGCTAGAGATAGATGAGTTTGAGTTTGAACTGAAAGAGGGTGATAAGGTTGTTGCGACAGCAAAGAATGCTGCTGGTGGATTGATTCGTTTTTCTGAAATTAGCTATTCAAAAGCAGGAGTATATAACTATACTATTACAGAAAAGGTTGGCAATAAACTTGGTGTAACTTATGATAAAACAGAACATCCAGCAACTGTAGAAGTGAAAGATAATGGCTCAGGTCAACTTGTCGCGACAGTTACAAGTGAAACACCAGTTTTCGTTAATGACTATAAAGCGGAACCTGCGCAGGCTACAATCAAAGCTAAGAAAGTCTTGAAAGGAAAAGCGCTTGAAGCTGATGCTTATACTTTCGAACTGAAAGAAGGTTCAGACCTTGTAGCTACGGCTAAGAATACTGCCTCAGGAGAAGTTGTCTTCAACGTCACTTTCTCAGCAGCAGGCGATTACGCTTACACTATTACTGAAAAAGCTGGTGACGATAAAACAATCACTTATGATCAAACTGCGTATGAAGTGTTCGTCACTGTTGCGGATGATGGTAAAGGCCAATTGGTTGCGACTGTAGAAGATGCGGATACAGAACGGGTCTTCACAAATATTTATACAGCACCAGCTCCAACAGCTACATCAGCAACACTTGAGTTTACGAAAGAATTGACTGGTCGTACTTTGGTTGATGGTGAGTTCCAATTTGAATTGTACAAAGATGGACAAAAAATTGATACAAAAACAAACCAAGGTGGGAAAGTAACATTTAATACAATCAACTATGATGCAGAAGGTGTTCATACTTATACTGTAAAAGAAGTGAATGCTGGAGCAACTGGTATTACTTACGATACAGAAAAGACTGCAAAGGTAACAGTAACCAAAGATGCAGCAACCAACGCCTTGAAGGCAGCTGTTGAATATCCAGCAGGTAATGTCTTCAAGAATAGCTTCAAAGCACCAGCGGTAGAAGCTACGATTGAAGCAACTAAGAAACTTGAAGGTAAAGAACTTGCGGCTGATGCTTATACTTTCGAATTGAAAGAGAAAGGCGCCGTTGTAGCTACAGCTAAGAATACTGCCGAAGGTAAAGTAGCCTTTGTTCGTTCATTCGAAGAAGCAGGTACTTACACTTATACCTTGGTTGAAAAAGTTGGTACTGAAGAGGGTATTGAATACGATAAGACTGAGCATACCGTAACAGTCACTGTAGTTGCGGATGATCAAGGTCTCTTGACTGCAAGGGTTTCGTATGCCGATGGTAAAGAAGTTGTATTTACAAATAAATACACTGTTCCAACACCAACACCAGAACCAAATCCAAATCCAGCTCCAAATAATCCAGGAACAACGCCAGATCCAGCACCAACACCAGATCCAACGCCAAATAATCCAGGAACAAATCCAACTCCAGGAACAGAACCAACTGGTCCAGGACAAAAAGAGGATCCAAAACCAGCACCTCCAGCTACTGAGACTAAAGGTAAAGCTGAACTTCCAAACACAGGGGAAGCAACCTCTATCCTTTCTGCGCTTGGATTTGTAGTCTTGGCATTGAGTGGATTGGTATTCTTCGTAAAACGCAAAGCTTAAGCTTTTGTAGAAGAAACATGAAACTTGGTAAGTGAGAATTCTACTTCTCTCTTAAACCTGATAGAGAAAGTCTCTAGAAAATTCGTTTTCTAGGGGCTTTTTTTGTACTTCAAAAAATTTTTTAAAAAAATAGTCAAATTTGGTCAAAAAGTTATTGACTTTTACTGACTAAAGTGGTATAGTAGAAACATAAGGAAAATGAATTCCTTAGAAAACTTCATTTTCAATGATCCTATTTCTTGAAAATGTATGATAGATACCCTAGAAAGGGGTGAGGCCTATGTTAAATCTAACAGATTTTGAAAAGAAGATGATAAAAGGCTTATTTAAGAAAGAAAAACCAGAAATTATACGTAGGGTAGCTAGTTAGCTAGTCTAAAATTTTTAAAACAAAGATCAAAGATAGTCAATATCAGAGATCGCATATAATTAAGAATAAACGAGGTAAAGAATATGAACAACAACTTTAATAACTTTAACAACATGGATGATTTATTTAACCAATTGATGGGAGGTATGCGAGGATATAGTTCTGAAAATCGTCGCTACTTGATTAATGGACGTGAAGTGACACCTGAGGAATTTGCTCACTATCGTGCAACTGGTCAATTGCCAGGTAATGCAGAATCTGATGCACAAATGCAACAACACGCTTCAGGTATGAAACAAGACGGTGTCCTTGCTAAACTAGGTCGTAACTTGACAGCGGAAGCTCGTGAAGGCAAGTTGGATCCTGTTATTGGACGAAACAAGGAAATTCAAGAAACATCTGAAATCCTCTCGCGTCGTACGAAAAATAATCCTGTTTTGGTCGGAGATGCAGGTGTTGGTAAGACAGCCGTTGTCGAAGGTCTAGCACAAGCTATTGTGAATGGAGATGTTCCGGCTGCCATCAAGAACAAGGAAATTATTTCTATTGATATCTCAGGTCTTGAGGCTGGTACTCAATACCGTGGTAGCTTTGAAGAAAACGTTCAAAATCTAGTCAATGAGGTGAAAGAAGCAGGGAATATTATCCTCTTCTTTGATGAAATTCACCAAATCCTTGGCGCTGGCTCAATCGGAGGAGACAGTGGTTCTAAAGGGCTTGCGGACATTCTCAAGCCAGCTCTCTCTCGTGGTGAATTGACCGTTATTGGAGCGACAACTCAAGACGAATACCGTAACACCATCTTGAAAAATGCAGCTCTTGCTCGTCGTTTCAACGAAGTCAAGGTCAATGCTCCTTCAGCAGAGGATACCTTTAAAATCCTTCAAGGGATTCGTGACCTCTATCAACAACACCACAATGTCATCTTGCCAGACGAAGTCTTGAAAGCAGCAGTGGATTATTCTATCCAATACATTCCTCAACGTAGCTTGCCAGATAAGGCTATTGACCTTGTAGACGTAACGGCTGCTCACTTGGCAGCTCAACATCCTGTAACAGATGTGCATGCTGTTGAACGGGAAATTGAGGCAGAAAAAGACAAGCAAGAAAAAGCAGTTGAGGCAGAAGACTTTGAAGCAGCTCTCAATGCTAAAACTCGCATTGCAGAATTAGAGAAAAAAGTCGAAAACCACACAGAAGACATGAAAGTGACTGCCACTGTCAATGATGTGGCCGAGTCCGTAGAGCGTATGACTGGTATCCCAGTTTCTCAAATGGGGGCATCTGATATCGAACGCCTAAAAGATATGGCTCATCGTTTGGAACACAAGGTTATCGGCCAAGACAAGGCAGTAGAAGCAGTGGCTCGTGCTATTCGTCGTAACCGTGCTGGTTTTGATGAAGGCAATCGCCCAATCGGTAGCTTCCTCTTTGTAGGTCCAACTGGGGTTGGTAAGACCGAGCTCGCTAAGCAATTGGCACTGGATATGTTTGGAACTAAGGATGCTATCATTCGTTTGGATATGTCTGAATACAGTGACCGCACAGCTGTATCTAAGTTAATCGGTACAACAGCAGGTTATGTGGGTTATGATGACAATAGCAATACTTTGACAGAACGTGTTCGTCGTAATCCTTACTCTATCATTCTCTTGGACGAAATTGAAAAGGCGGATCCTCAAGTAATCACCCTTCTCCTTCAGGTCTTGGATGACGGTCGTTTGACTGATGGTCAAGGAAATACAGTGAACTTCAAGAACACGGTCATTATCGCGACATCAAATGCTGGATTTGGCTATGAAGCTAACTTGACAGAAGATGCAGATAAACCAGAATTAATGGATCGTTTGAAACCATACTTCCGTCCAGAATTCCTTAACCGCTTTAACGCAGTTATCGAGTTCTCACACTTGAATAAGGAAGACCTTTCTAAGATTGTGGACTTGATGTTGGCTGAAGTCAACCAAACCTTGGCTAAGAAAGACATTGATTTGGAAGTCAGCCAAGCAGCTAAGGACTTTATCACAGAAGAAGGCTATGACGAAGTTATGGGTGTTCGTCCTCTCCGTCGCGTGGTTGAACAACAAATTCGTGATAAGGTGACGGACTTCCACTTGGATCATCTAGATGCTAAACATTTGGAAGCAGATATGGAAGATGGCGTTTTGGTTATTCGTGAAAAAGCCTAACTCAAGATTTTGAGAATAAAAAAAGAAGGAACTAGCTAAAAGCTGGTTCCTTTTTGTGTTTAGATGACATGGCGCTCAAAGGCATCATCTGAGATTCCTTGTTCCAGGATGAGTTTTGCCCATTCTTTAGCAGAAAAGAGGCTGTGGTCCTTGTAGTTTCCGCAAGATTCGATGGTTGTTCCAGGGACATCTTCCCAAGTAGTGGTTTCAGCAATTTCCTTGAGCGAATCCTTGATAACAGCTGCAATTTCAGCACTGGTATGGCGACCCCACATAATCATGTGGAAGCCTGTGCGACAACCAAATGGTGAACAGTCAATCATGCCGTCAATTCGGGTACGGATGAGTTTGGCCAAGAGGTGTTCGATAGTGTGAAGCCCAGCAGTAGGGATAGAGTCTTCATTTGGCTGTACCAAGCGAATATCAAAGTTGGAGATGATGTCTCCCTTTGGCCCCGTTTCTTCCCCAATCAAGCGAACATAAGGTGCTTTAACAATGGTGTGGTCAAGTTCAAAACTTTCAACAATAACTTCTTTTGACATGGTAAATCCTTTCAGTTTTCTTCTTTCATTATAACATAAAGGGTGCTGTTGATGGAGTTTGATAAATGACTTTTTATAATAAAGTCTCTATACATAAACCTCAGAATTATAAAGAAAGAATGGAGAGAAGAATACCTTGTGAAAGAAAAGTTTAGTTTTTCTAGTGGAACTCAGGTGACTTTTGAAAAGTGGATCAACTTTTTCTGAAATTTCTGTTTAATCTCTGAACTAATTCTGAACTAGATTGGGTATACTGGAGAAAATAAAGATAAAGGAGTTCAGTATGGAACATATTGTAAAAATTGATCGTGTTTCTAAAAAATATGGAGACAAGCAAATTTTAAAGGATATTTCTTTTACAGCTAGGAGTGGTCGCATTACGGCTTTTCTAGGACATAATGGTGCAGGAAAAAGCTCGACCTTGAGGATTCTCTTGGGCTTAGATCGGGCGACAGCAGGAACTGCGACTTTTGATGGACAAACCTATCAGTCAATGATTTATCCTCTCAAAACAGTAGGTGCAGCTTTTGACGGTATTGGAGGTCTGCCAAATAGAAAGGTTTACGACCATCTGCATATTATTGCTGCAAGTAATGCTATTCCGAAGTTTCGGATTGATGAGGTATTGGATATGACTGGGATCGCTCATAAGAAAAAGGATTTCTTATCAAGCCTGTCTCTAGGAGAGGGGCAGCGCCTGGGGTTGGCAGTAGCTTTACTAGGTGATCCTCAGTTTCTTATATTAGATGAGCCGACTAATGGACTAGATCCAAGTGGGATTAAGTGGTTTAGAAGGTTCATTCGCCAGCAGGCTGATTTTGGGAAAACCGTCCTTCTATCCTCTCATATCCTGTCTGAGGTACAAATGGTAACAGATGATGTAGTCTTGATTCATCATGGGCAAATTATCGAACAGGGAACGCTAGAAGATGTATTACAAGGAACAGATAGTTTAGAAGAGCTCTTCTTCGACTTAACAGAGGAGGTTTAAGATGAAAGAGACGATGTCCTTATTGCATTCAGAATGGTTGAAAATCCGATCAATCAAGGCTTTCAAAGTGAGTGTGGCCTTCATGCTACTATTGGTGCCTGTCGTATCCTGGTTGGAGGGCCGACAATATCTGTCTATCGGCTTGGATGCTACACCTGAGACGGTTCCTAATCTGATAAACGCCATTGATCCGCTGGAATATCTAGGTCTCAACGGGGCTTCTATGGCGGTCATGGTTTTGGTCATTTTAGCTGGAATTTTGGGAGCTATGGAATTTCAGTCTCATAGCTTGCGAACCAGTCTATTGGCTTGTAATAACCGCTTGAAGCTACTTATGGGGAAAATATTGACCTTTGGTTTGTTTTCACTCATCATTAGCTTGTTATCCATTTATTTGAGCTATATGGTCATGCATCTGGCTTTAGGAAAGGAAGGGCTTGATCCGATTTTGCTCAATCAGGCAGCTTGGAGTTTGATTTTGTGGAAAACCTTATCTCTAACCCTCTTGGGGATCCTTTCATTTTTGTTAGGTTTATTGGCTCGGACCATGCTAGTTCCTCTGCTATTTCTCGTACCCCAGATCTATAATCTGGGAAACTACCTAGCTGCTCACACGAGTTGGGGGGCATATTTGCCACAGCCAGCAGTAGAGTTGTTTGCTGCAACGCCAACTTCCCAATATGCCAACAATCCCTTGCAAGGACTCTTGATAATAAGCGTATGGTTGCTAGTCATCGGCGTCATGGCCTCTCTGCGCTTTTTGAAGACGGATTTAGGAGGACGCTACTGATGATAAAAGCTCTGCTTAAAAGTGAATGGATTAAGTTTCGTTCTTACTATCTCGTTCTTGGTGCCGCCTTTGTGGCTCTGGTAGTCGTTCCTTTTTTTCTGATGAATCTTGACTACAGTCAGACAGCAGTTGGCCAGACAAAGGCTCTGAGTGAAGCTTTGCATGCTCTCTATCTGGCGCAGCCTGTCATCGTCATCTTTACTTCCCTCTATTTTGCCCAGGAGTTTGTCAAGTCTGGGATGCGAACGAATTTTCTAACCGTATCAAATAGAAAGGCTTGGTTGGCTGGGAAATTCCTTTTTCTGGCCGTTCTGCTCTTGGTTCTCTACAGTGTCATGATAGGCAGCTGTTTCTTTGTTATGCTGGCTCGATTTGACCTAGACTTTAGCTGGCCCTTACTGGGGAAATTCCTCTATTACAGCTCTTTTGGTCTTCTCAGCAATCTTTTTCTGGCTCTTTTAGCTGCTGGCCTCGCTTTGCTCTTTCAATCTTGGGTTGTGCCGGTGTCGGTGCTATTTCCTCTCTTGATTGGTCTTAGCCGTTTATTGGCAACTTTTATCAAAGAAGCAAAGTACCTGCCCGATCTGGCTACGCTAAATCTTTTTGAGTATGAAGGGCTTCAGAATTCGATAGATCTATCAGGGTTGGGAATACAGCTGTTCTGGCTAGCTTTGATTTGGAGCTCTGCTATATTCTTGACCTTGAAACGAGATGTTCGCTAGAGGTATGCTATAATGGAAATCATGAGACAGTATCGTATTTTGGTGGTTGATGACGACCGGAGCATTTTGAAGCTGGTGAAAAATGTCCTAGAGCTCGATGCTTATGATGTGACGACGCTTGATCGAATAGAAGAGCTAGAGCTGACGCATTTTGTCGGATATGACTTGATTCTGCTGGATGTGATGATGGAGCCTGTTAATGGTTTTGAGTTGTGCTCCTACATTCGTCCTCATCTTTCGTGTCCCATCATCTTTTTGACGGCTAAGGAGTTGGAGGCGGACAAGGTGGAAGGGCTCTTTCGCGGAGCAGATGACTATGTTGTCAAGCCTTTTGGGACCAACGAATTGCTGGCGCGTGTCAGGGCGCATCTTCGGCGGGAGGAAAGACGTGAGGAGCGCTATTCTGAGATTGCTTCTTGTCAATTTTATCCAGAGCGCTATGAAATTATCTGTTTTGGTAAAGTATTGAAATTCTCAGAGCGAGAGTTTAAATTGCTGCATTTACTAGCTAGCAATCCCAAGCAGACCTTTTCAGCTGAACGCCTGCATACCTTGCTTTACCCAGAAAGCTCAGAAACACAGCTTCGCTCTATCTCAGAATACGTATATCAGATTCGCCAAAAATGCAAACAAGAAGGTCTGCAAGCAATCGCAACAGTGAGAGGAGTAGGCTATAGATGGCAATTAGAACCCGAAATTTCAAAAGCCTAGTCTGGACAACTAGCTTGAAAATCGTCTTTTTTCATGTTTTGATTTTTGTGCTTATAGGCTATGAATTTACGCAAGGAAGTGATTACGTTCTTTTCACCTTGTTCTTCTGGGCAGGGAGCTTGCTGCTGATTACTTTTTATCATATTTTGAAATTGCTCCGAAAAATCGACAGGGAAATAAAAATGCTAAAGAGCGAGAAGCTTTTAGAAGAAAATCAAAGTCAGCTTTTTCGGATTGAGGAAATGCTAGAAGTTTATAGCGATTTACGGAGCAGCCACCAAGAAAATGCTCATCTTCTAGAAAGAGAGCAGCAGCATAATCAGGAGTTGATTTTACAGCTATCAGCGACATCGCACGATTTGAAGACGCCCCTAACTGTAATTAAGGGGAATGCTGAACTCTTGGAATTGGCGCAGTTAGGCCAGCCACAGGCAGACTATGCTTCTGAGATTTTGCAGGCCAGTCACAAGATGGAAGAGTATTGTGGCTCTTTGATTGATTACGCTAAGACTTTTCAGATTGATTCTAATCAGTTCAGTCAGCTTTCCTTAGGGGATTTTTTGGCTTATCTACAGGATGATTGGGCACTGTTCAGCAAACAGGAAAGCTATCATTTTTATCTCCAAGAAGATTGTGATCTTAGCTTGAGATTGTCCATTCATTTGGACTATCTCAAGCGGGCTTTGCTCAATATCTTACTGAATGCGCTTGAACATGCTAATCAGGACCAAAAGGAAGTCAAGCTAACGGTATCAGTGCAGCAGGACCAGTTGGTTTTTGCTATCTGGAACAATGGCCCTGCATTTTCTGAGGAGATGCTGCTGGGAGCAGAAATGCTCTTTTACCAGAGTGACCAAAGCCGCAATTCAACTAATCCCCATCATGGTATCGGCTTAGCCTTTTCTAAGCAGGTAGCTCTCTTGCATGGTGGTCGTCTGACCCTGCTCAATCCAGACCAAGGAGGAGCCTCTGTCGAGTTGACAATTTCATTGAAATAAATGAGAATGGAAAATCATAAAAACGCATAATACCAAGTGTCCAAAAGACTTGATATTATGCGTTTGATTTTTTTATTATGTAAAGATTTACTGGATTTTTCTCTCAAATTGAGTTTTGTCCAGCCTCGTTTAATTACTTCCGATACAAGCGATCGTATTGGTAGTATGGGTCAAAGGTTACGTTGATGCCTAGCTTGCGAAGGACGTTCTTGTCTTCATCGGTCAAGATGATGGTTGAATGAGCTTCGCTTCCTTTGAGATTCCCAAGTTCTTCCATGGCACGCGCAGCATCAGGATTTTCCATAGCTGTGATTGCAAGTGCAATCAGGATTTCATTTGAGTGGAGGCGAGGATTGCGACTACCGAGATGATTGATTTTAAGACCTTGAATTGGTTTGACGACTTCAGGCTCGATGAGTTTCACTTCCTTAGCGATGTTAGCTGATTTTTTGATGGCATTGATCAAGGCAGCAGCTGTAGGACCAAAGAGTTCAGAGTTTTTACCAGTCACGATTTCCCCATTTGGCAATTCAAGGGCTAGGGCAGGGCCACCAGTTTCTTCTGCTTTTTGGCGTGCAGCGACAGCAACCTTACGGTCTGCAGGTATGATGCCGAGGTCGTTCATGAGAAGTTCAATCTTCTTGACAGCAGTTTCTCCGACTTTTTCAGCTTTAAAATCAAGAACAGTTTGATAGTAGCGACGGATGATTTCTTGTTTAGAAGCTTCGACAGCAGCTTCATCATCTGTAATAGCGAAACCAACCATGTTGACACCCATGTCTGTTGGTGAAGCGTATGGAGATTCACCGAGAATGCGTTCCAACATACGTTTGAGTACTGGGAAGATTTCGATATCACGGTTGTAATTGACAGTAGTTTCTCCGTAAGTTTGAAGATGGAAGGGGTCAATCATGTTGACATCATCAAGGTCTGCGGTTGCAGCCTCGTAGGCCAAGTTGACCGGATGATGAAGGGGAAGATTCCAAACTGGGAAGGTTTCAAACTTAGCGTAACCAGACTTGATGCCATTAAGTTGGTCGTGGTACATATTGGACATACAAGTGGCCAATTTTCCAGAACCAGGTCCAGGAGCTGTTACGACGATCAAGTTGCGACTGGTTTTGATGTAGTCGTTTTTCCCCATGCCTTCGGGAGAAATAATGTGATCCATATCCGTCGGGTATCCTTTGATTGGATAATGAAGATAGGAATCAATCCCGTTTTTATCTAACTGGTTGCGGAAGGCATCTGCAGCGGGTTGTCCTGCGTATTGTGTGATGACAACCGAACCAACAAAAATTCCCAGTTCATTGAATTTGTCAATCAAGCGAAGAACTTCTTGGTCATAAGAAATGCCTAGGTCACCACGCGCTTTGGAATGCTCGATGTTGCTTGCGTTAATGGCGATCACAACTTCAACCTGCTCTTTCAATTCTTGCAAGAGCTTGATTTTATTGTCAGGCTCATAACCAGGAAGGACGCGAGCAGCGTGGAAATCTTCTAACATTTTGCCACCAAACTCCAAGTAGAGCTTGCCGTCAAATTGGTTAATGCGCTCCAAAATGTGGTCGCGCTGTAGATTCAAATATTGTTCAGAACTAAAAGCTTGTTTTTTCATTTTTTTACCTCTGACCTCTATTATAATAAAAAATTGGAAGATAGGAAACTACGGAGTCAAAAAAGAAATCAAAAAGATTAGGCAAACGCTTGCACTAAGTTTAAAAAAGCGCTATCATAGACTATAGATTATTAAAATAATGAGGTAAGAAGATGCAAGAAAAATGGTGGCACAATGCCGTAGTCTATCAAGTCTATCCCAAGAGTTTTATGGATAGTAATGGAGATGGAATTGGTGATTTGCCAGGAATTACGAGTAAGTTAGACTATCTAGCTAAGTTAGGGATTACAGCTATTTGGCTTTCTCCTGTTTATGACAGTCCGATGGATGATAATGGCTACGATATTGCTGATTATCAAGCGATTGCTGCTATTTTCGGGACTATGGAGGACATGGATCAACTCATCGCAGAAGCTAAGAAGCGTGACATTCGAATTATCATGGACTTGGTGGTCAATCATACCTCGGATGAACACGCCTGGTTTGTCGAGGCATGTGAAAATCCTGACAGCCCCGAACGAGACTACTATATCTGGCGAGATGAGCCCAATGATTTGGAGTCTATCTTTAGTGGATCTGCTTGGGAATACGATGAAAAGTCGGGTCAATACTATCTCCACTTTTTTAGCAAGAAACAGCCCGATCTCAACTGGGAGAATGAAAAACTGCGCCAGAAAATTTATGAGATGATGAACTTCTGGATTGATAAAGGTATTGGTGGTTTCCGTATGGATGTTATTGATATGATTGGGAAAATTCCTGATGAGAAAGTAGTCAATAATGGTCCTATGCTCCATCCCTATCTCAAGGAAATGAATCAGGCGACTTTTGGAGATAAGAATCTCTTGACAGTAGGGGAAACCTGGGGTGCAACGCCAGAGATTGCTAAGCTCTACTCGGATCCAAAGGGACAAGAATTGTCTATGGTATTCCAGTTTGAACACATCTGTCTTCAATATCAGGAAGGGCAACCTAAGTGGCACTACCAAAAAGAGTTAAATGTAGGGAAGTTAAAAGAGATTTTCAACAAATGGCAGACAGAGCTGGGAGTTGAAGATGGCTGGAATTCCCTCTTCTGGAATAACCATGACCTCCCTCGTATCGTCTCTATCTGGGGAAATGACCAAGAATATCGCGAAAAATCTGCCAAAGCCTTTGCAATCTTGCTTCATCTTATGAGAGGGACTCCCTATATCTACCAAGGTGAGGAGATTGGGATGACCAACTATCCATTTGAAACACTGGATCAAGTAGAAGATATTGAATCCCTCAACTATGCGCGTGAAGCTCTTGAAAAAGGTGTTTCTATGGAAGAAATCATGGACAGCATCCGTGTCATTGGACGTGATAATGCCCGTACCCCGATGCAGTGGGATGAGAGCAAAAACGCTGGTTTCTCAACAGGTCAACCTTGGTTGGCAGTTAATCCAAACTACGAAAAAATCAACGTTCAAGAAGCTCTGGCAAATCCAGATTCTATTTTCTATACTTATCAAAAACTCGTTCAAATCCGTAAGGAGAACAGCTGGCTGATTCGAGCTGACTTTGAATTGCTTGATACAGCTGACAAGATCTTTGCTTATATCCGTAAGGACGGTGAGCACCGCTTCTTAGTTGTAGCTAACTTGTCCAATGAAAAACAAAACTTTTCAGTAGAAGGAAGAGTTAAGTCAATCTTGATTGAAAATACTACTGCTAAAGAAGCAGTTGAAAAACAAACCTTGGCACCATGGGATGCTTTCTGTGTGGAACTAACGGATTAAAATAAGTGAACCTCAAGCCTTTGATGCTTGGGGTTCTTTTGTTGAAAAATATATAGAAAAGTCTTTAAAAAATATTTGTTAGAATTTTCTAAAAAATCTGTCGAAAGTCCTTGCTTTTATGAAAAAATAGGGTATAATGGTGAAAACACTATCTTTAAGGAGATTACTTATGAAATCGAAAAAGTGGCTCTTAGGAGCAGGTGCTGTTTTGAGTGCAGCTCTACTGTTAACTGCTTGTGGGCAAAGTGAAAAGAAAGCGGATGCTCCCAAAACATTCTCTTATGTCTACGCTATGGATCCATCTTCTTTGGACTATAGTGTGACGAGCAAGAGCTCAACCTCTGACGTTATAGCAAACGTTGTTGATGGTCTTTTGGAAAATGACAAGTATGGGAACTTAATTCCATCACTTGCAGAAGACTGGTCTGTTTCAAAGGATGGTTTGACTTACACCTACAAACTTCGTAAGGGTGTAAAATGGTATACTTCTGATGGAGAAGAATACGCTGAAGTTAAGGCCAAAGACTTTGTTACTGGGCTTAAACATGCTGCTGACGGAAAATCAGATGGTCTTTCTTTGATTCAGGATTCTATCAAAGGTTTGGCAGAGTATGTTAGTGGTGAGAGCAATGATTTCTCTACTGTAGGAGTTAAGGCTGTTGATGATTACACGGTAGAATACACGCTCAACAATCCAGAAAGTTTCTGGAATTCTAAGGTTACAACTGCTACCATGCTTCCAGTTAATGAAGAATTCTTGAATTCTAAAGGGAGCGACTACGGTGCACCAACTCCATCGGGT
>NZ_AJQY01000326.1:0-12723 GCF_000296875.1 Streptococcus sp. GMD1S
TTGACCTCCACGCTCCATTTCACGCAAGACAGCATCACGAATGACACTATCATTCTTCTCTAATACATAGGTTTGAACAGGATAGCGATTGGTTGGAGGAGTTTCAATAACAGACAAATCTCGGATTCCCAGCATAGACATGTGGAGAGTACGAGGAATTGGCGTTGCTGTCAAGGTTAGAACATCTACTTGTTTTTTCAGTTCTTTCAAAGTTTCCTTATGCTTGACACCAAATCGTTGTTCCTCATCAATAATCATCAATCCCAAATCTGAAAACACAACATCTTTTGACAAAACACGATGCGTTCCAATCAAAATATCGACTTGACCATTCTTTAGTTTTTCAAGTGTTTCTGCCTGCTCTTTTTTACTTCTAAAGCGACTCAACACATCAATATTAACAGCAAAATTTTGGAATCGTTCCTTAAAATTCGTATAGTGCTGTTGCGCTAAAACCGTCGTTGGAACTAGAACGACCACCTGTTTGTGATCATTGACTGCCTTAAAAGCAGCACGCATTGCTACTTCAGTCTTCCCAAAACCAACATCTCCAACCAAAAGTCGATCCATGGGGTGAGAATCCTGCATATCTCTCTTGATTTCCTCAATACTACGAAGTTGATCATCCGTTTCAACATAAGGGAAGGCATCATCAAAAGCATGTTGATCTTCATCATCAGCTGAGAAAGCAAAACCCTTCAACTGACTACGCTCAGAATACAGTTTAATTAAATCGTCAGCTATATCCTCTACCTGGTTCTTAACTTTTTGCTTGGCCTTTTTGAAATGACCGTCATTTAATTTATTGAGTTTAGGAGGTTTCCCATCACTTGAAACATATTTGGACAGTAACTGAACCTGCTCTACTGGGATGGAGATTTGGTCACCATTTTGATACTGTACACTGACATAATCACGGTGAATGCCTTGGATTTCAATTGTTTCGATTCCTAGATATTGACCAATTCCATGGATATGGTGAACAACATAATCCCCTTTTTCAAGTTCATTATAATCTTTTAATCGCTCTGCGTTTGAAGCATGTTGTCTTCGAAAACGATGTTTTAATTTCTTTTGAAAAATCTCATGTTCAGTAATCAAGAGAATTTTTTCATCTACAAAATGAAAACCATGTCTTAGATTACCCTCAATCAAGTTTACAGATTCTTTACAGATACTTGACTTATCTTTGGAATCCAATTTGATCTGATATTCCTCTAAAACATCCTCCAATGTTTTACTTCCCATTGAATTGCTAGACTGCAAAACAATAGTGTAGTCCATTTTTTTGTATCGCTCAATTTCTTCTTTTAAAAATGAAAATTGATTGAAAAACTCTTGCATGGGGTATTGATTAAATTGATAAATGTGATCAAACTTGAGGTTTCCTAAGCCCTTTTGCAGATTAGAGAAAAAGGTAACTGGACTTTGTTTTTTATAGGTTTGCTCTGTATCTGCAAAATACTGCATCTCGGAAAATGATTTACCATTCTGTAAATCTTCTGTAAAGTATTGTGCTAATTCTCTTTCAAAGGCTTCATACTGATTCATCAATTTTTGATAGTCATCAAAGAATACTGGTGTATCTTTTTCAATATAATCAAATACAGTCCATGCTTTATCGTAACATAAGGACAAAAACTTTCGACTATCTGAATGTACTTGTTTTTGATGAAAACTTGACAAAATATCTTCCAAATATGATTTTAAAATTGGTGATAGAGTCTTTGAAATTTGCTTTTCTAAAGCTGACTGTCCTCGTTGATAATCTTTTTCTCTCAAAAGTATGTCGCTAGCTGGAAAGATAGTGAGGTTTGTCTGATTTTCTTTCGATAATTGTGTTTCGACTTCAAAAGTACGAATACCATCTACTTCATCGCCAAAAAACTCGATTCGGAAAGGTTCTAACTGAGACATCTCAAAAATATCTAAAATGTCTCCTCGAATACTAAACTCACCTTGTGTCTGTACTTGAGTAACTTTTCGATATCCAATTTCCTTTAACCGGTGAAGTAGCTCGTGTTGGTCATATTCTTCACCGACTGCAATTTTTATAGTACTTTCTTTAAATCTAGTCGGAGAGGGTAAAATTAACCGACTCGCTGCAATATTACAAACTAAAACCCCTTTCTTAGATGGATCATTCAAAAAACGCAAGGCTTCAACCCGCGAAATGATTTTTTCTTGCGAAGACATCAAAAACTCTACCATAGGAGAATCATCGACCAAAAAAGGATAGACAAGTTCCTCTCCTAAGAGAGAAAGAAGATCACTGATAATTCGTTCTGCTTCTCCATAAGTTGAAGTCAGTAACACAATCTTATTTTCTTTTTCTAGGCTGCTTGCAATTGCAAGAGCCTTGGTAGACGTTGATAAACCAAGTATTAGTTGTCTTTTCTTATCTATCAGATTTTGATGCCATTTTTTTATCTGATCATTTTCTGAGAATAAATCTAATAAAGTCACCATTTAACCATTATACCTCTGC
Source organism: Streptococcus sp. GMD1S (assembly GCF_000296875.1). Classification (GTDB taxonomy): domain Bacteria; phylum Bacillota; class Bacilli; order Lactobacillales; family Streptococcaceae; genus Streptococcus. The sequence continues at coordinate 2,489 of NZ_AJQY01000326.1, forward strand.
ATTGTTTTCTCAAAGTTTTTCTCTTGTAAATAGTAGTTTACAGCATCGTCAACCTTGTCAATAGACTGTAAAATACCCACATAGTCATCCTGTTCAAACTTACTTAAAACATGATTAACAACCGACATGCCTTTTTTAGGTCTTCCAATACCTATTTTAACACGGTTAAATACTTGAGTTCCAATATGTTGAATAATAGACTTGATACCATTATGACCACCCGCTGATCCCTTTGCTCTTAAACGAATTTTCCCGACTTCCATGTCAAGGTCGTCGTAAATAACGAGTAAATCTTCAATATCCAAACCATAGTAAGTCAATAAAGCATGAACCGCTTTTCCACTTTCATTCATAAATGTTGTTGGTTTGACCAGATAAATTTTTTCTCCATTGAAGAAAAAAGAAGCTAGGTCAGCTTGAAATATCTTGTCATGTGTAAAGGTAACATTTTGTTTTTTGGCCAATTGGTCAATCAACATAAATCCAACGTTGTGCTTGGTCTCAAAATATTTATCCCCTGGATTTCCTAATCCAACAAGTAATTTAGTCATTTATTTTTCCTTTCAAAAGCCAAAAGGGTTGGAATTTTTTTCCAACCTAATTGACACTATTTATTAAATGTTATTAAACGTTAAAGCGGAATTCCATGATATCGCCATCTTGAACGATATATTCTTTTCCTTCTTCACGCAAGCGTCCAGCTTCTTTTACAGCCTTTTCAGATCCATATTTCACTAGATCCTCATATGACATTGTTACTGCACGAATAAAGCCTTTTTCAAAGTCTGAGTGGATAATACCAGCTACTTGAGGAGCTTTCATCCCTCGCTTAAAGGTCCAAGCACGGACTTCTTTTTCACCAGCTGTGAAGTAAGTTCCAAGCCCAAGCAAGTGATAGGCTGCACGAGTCAACTTGTCAACACCTGATTCTGTCAAGCCAAGTGCTTCAAGAAACTCTTGCTTATCTTCATCATCTAACTCAGAAATTTCTTCCTCAGCACGCGCAGAAATAACTACTACCTCTGCATTTTCTGTCGCTGCGAATTCACGAATTTGCTTCACATATTCGATAGAATCTGGATCTGAAACTACATCCTCATCCACATTAGCAACATAAAGAACTGGTTTAGTGGTTAAAAGGAAGAGACCTTTGACTACTTTTTGCTCTTCATCTGTGAATTCAATGGTACGTGCTGATTTTCCATCTTCAAGGACTGGTTTAATTTTTTGAAGGACGTTAAACTCTGCCACAGATTCCTTATCTTTTTGCGTACGTGCCATCTTTTCTACACGCGCATAGCGTTTATTAACTGATTCTAAGTCAGCAAGAATCAACTCTAGGTTAATGGTATCAATATCTGCAAGTGGATCCACAAAGGCGTCTTCACGTCCTTGCTCGCGCATAACATTTTCATCATCAAAAGCACGTACAACGTGAACAATCGCATCTACTTCACGGATATTGGCCAAGAATTTATTCCCTAGACCTTCTCCTTTTGAAGCTCCTTTTACAATCCCTGCAATATCTGTAAACTCAAAGGTTGTTGGAACTGTCTTTTTAGGAGTAATCATTTCCGTTAGTTTTTGTAGGCGTTCATCTGGAACTTCCACCATCCCAACGTTTGGATCAATAGTCGCAAATGGGTAGTTTGCCGCCTCTGCTCCTGCTTTTGTAATTGCATTAAAAAGGGTTGATTTCCCAACGTTTGGCAAACCAACGATACCTGCTGTTAAAGCCATAGTTTCTCATTCTCCGTTCTCATTTCAATCCCTAACATTATAACACAAAAAGGGAAAACTTGCTAACCCTCTAACTAAGGGTTCTTAGTCAATAATCTTATTCATTTTTCGTTCAAAATCATAGCGACTCATCATAACAAGGTGGTCACAATTGCTACATTTGATTTTGATATCTGCCCCTATGCGTGTAATTTCCCAACGATTGGCCTTTTTACCTGTTGATTTAATTGTACAAGCATGTGGTTTTTTCATCTCAACAAAATTTCCAACTTGATACATACTACTCTCCTTTTCTTTTTTGATTATATCATAAAAGAGGCGAGCTAGGCTCAACCTCTTTCACTTAATTTGTTCGAACTGGTGTGATAAGCTGCATGAAATCTTCGTCAGTATCTGCTGGCACAAGAGTAAATGGACGAACTGATGAGATAAAGCTAATAGTAACCTTTTCGCTATTTAAAGCCTTGAGGGAATCAATCAAGTAAGTTGGGTTAAAACTAATAGTTAAATCATCCCCGGTCACCTGCTCTGTATCGATTTCTTCGTTTACTTTACCAACTTCTGGAGAGTGAACATGGGCGCTAACAACCCCACCTTTAATTTCAAGCTTCACAGTACCGTTTTGAGTCGCACTTGATAAGAGACGTGCACGCTCCATAGATTGACGCAAATTAACCACATCAAAAGTAATTGTAGTATTAAAGTCTGTTGGAATCAAACGATCTGTATCAGGATAGTTTCCTTCTAGGAGACGAGTGTAGAAGCTAATATTTTCGCTTCTAAAGAGGATTTGATTATTTGCAAAGAAAATCTCTACAGTTTCAATATCATCTGTAAATACCGCTGAAAATTCGCGTAGAGAGCGGCTAGGAATCACCACATCGAAATCATCTCCATTTTTTTCAAGAGTCAATTTCTTCTGGCTAAGGCGGTGTGAGTCTGTTGCAACTGTTTTTAGTTCCTTATGTTGGCTCAATACAAAATGAACACCTGTTAAGATGGGACGACTCTCTTGCGTACTTGCAGCAAAAGCTGTTTCATTGATAATTTTCTTGAGTAGTTTGGTTTCAAGAACCAAAGGTGTGCTTGCTGAAATTTCTTGGATTCGTGGGTACTGTTCGCTATCTTTTCCTTTTAGGGTAATTTCTGATTTACCACTTGTTAAGACAATTTGTTTTTGTTCAATTTCTTTGAAATCAAGCGTTACATCTGGAAGACTAGATACAACATTGATAAAGAAAGAAGCTTCTAGAAGAATCGAACCTAAAGAAGTAATCAAAAGACCAGCATCTTCATTTTTTTGAGAAATGAAATTTTCAATAGAAATTTGACCATTTGATCCAATTAAAGTAATTCCTTCATTGCTAATATCAATTTTGATTGTCGATAAAATCGGAATAGCATTTTTTGAGCTAATTGCTCGTTTTGTGGTATTTAAAGCTTGTAGAAATAAATTTTTATTAATTGAAAAATGAATCATGGATTCTCCTTTATTTATTTTTAGTATTAGAAAGTTAATAGTAATAATAGTATGTGTGAATTTTGTGGAAAACTGGGTGCTATTTAGTAAACTTAAGCTTCTAAGCTTGTTTAAAAAATGTGGATAAAAAAGATAAGAAAGGAAAAGTTATCCACAAGCTACTTAATTTTCTTTTTGATTGCTTCTATTTCTAAACGTAAATTATCGTCTTCGTCAATCAATGATTTGATTTTAGCATGGGCATGAATCACGGTGGTGTGATCCTTTCCACCAAATTCTTTTCCGATTTTTGGAAGACTGTTATCTGTCAGTTCTCTAGCTAGATACATGGCAACTTGACGTGCTAAAACGATGTTTTGAACTCGTCTCGTCCCCTTCATTTCTTTGACACTCACTCCATAAAAATTACCAACTTCAGTTTGGATTTTCTCAATTGGAATAACAAGTATCTGGCGGGCGTCTTGCTTACGTGCTCTAATAGCTTCCGCAGCAATATCAATAGTAATATCCTTAATCTTCTTCACTCTGGCAATTAAAGTGATATCGTTGATTGCTCCTTCCAATTCTCGAACATTTGAATCAAATTGGCCAGCCAAGTATTCTAGAGTATCACTTTGGAAATGGTAATCCAAGTGCTCTGTTTTACTTTGAAGAATGGCGATACGTGTCTCAAAGTCAGGAGGGGTGATATTTTGCGTCAATCCCCAGCTAAAGCGTGTAACAAGTCTTTCCTCAAGGCCTTCTAGGTGTTTAGGACTTCGATCACTGGTTAGGACAATCTGTTTCTGTTTATCATGAAGAGCATTGAAGGTATTGAAAAATTCTTCCTGGGTCGCGACTTTTTTGCCACTGAGAGATTGGATATCATCGATCAATAAGAGATCAAGGCTACGGTAAGTCTTTTTGAACTTTTCCATTTCCCCAAGTCGCAAGTGTTCAAGAAAGTCATTGATAAAGCTTTCGGCAGGAATGTACTTGACACGCGCATCAGGAATATTTTTCAAAATCTCATTTCCAATCGCATTGAGTAAGTGAGTCTTTCCAAGACCAGGTCCTCCATAGATGAAAAGAGGATTATAAGTCAGAGCTAAATCTTCAGATACAGCTAGTGCAGCAGACACCGCCCAAACATTACCATCACCTTGAATAAAGTTATCAAAGGTATATTTTTCTTTTAACCCTGTTTCGGAATAGGGAATCGTTGGTAGTGCAGGTGTGTAATCGTAAGTAGAGACACTATTCGTATCATTTACTTGAGGAGATTCTGTACTCTGAGGTTTAGTGAAAATATAGTGAGGTTTGATTTCAGAATCATAAATTTCAAAACCAGCAGCAATGATAATATCTTTTAATTGCTTTTCCCACACCATTTCCATCTCTGATCTCGGTAGAAATATAGTAGCTGTATTTTCTTCTACTTTGATGAGTTCAGCAGGTGTAGCATAGAAATCATACATAGATCGAGTCAATCTTTCTTGAGCAAATTCTAAAATACGATTCCAAAATTGCTTTTCTTTCAACTAATTTTCCTCCTTTACTATGATTTTAGTAGTTTAGTGCTAGACTTATTTTACCATAGATAATAGGATTTTTCCACAGATTGGGGAAAAGAATCCACAATGTTAGCAGTATTTATCCACAGGTTGGGGATAAATAAGAAAATCCTTGATTTAGTAGGCTTTTTGATAAAAAAATTGGTGGATAAATTTGTGAGTTGAGAAAATAAAAGAACAGCCTTATTTCAGGCTGTTAATAATTCTATCGTATTCTTCTTGACTTGAAAAGGAGATAATAATCTTTCCAGTATCTTTTTTTGAAAGTTTAATTTCTACACTTAAACCGAGTAGTTTTTTTAATTTATCTTCTTCGTCTTTGATGAAAGAATCATTTTTTAGTTGCTTCTTGTGTTTTTTCTCTGTAAGAAGTGATTCTAGCTTTCTCACAGAGATGTCTTCATTTTTAATTAGTTGGAAGAAATAGTCTTGCTGCTCTTTGTCCAAACCAACTAGTGAACGTGCATGCGCTTGAGAAATTTTTCCATTTTCTACTTCAGTTAAGATATATTCTGGTAGGGAAAGCAAACGAATAAAATTAGTGATATAAGGACGAGATTTCCCCATTTTATCTGCTATCTCAGTGTGAGTAAATCCTTTTTCTACTAAAGATTCGTAGGCGCGTGCTTCTTCAACAGGATTTAAATTTTCTCTCTGCAAATTCTCAATGATAGACTGAATCATCATTTCCTGATCTGAGAGGTGCTTTACAACGGCTGGAATAGAAGTAAGACCAGCTAAGAGAGAAGCCCGATATCGTCTCTCTCCTGCAAGGATTTCATAACCAATTACAGGAGATTGACGAACGATGATTGGTTGGATGAGCCCATTTTCTTTGATTGACTGAGCCAATTCCTTTAATTTTTCTACATCAAATTCTTTTCGAGGTTGGTAAGGATTCTTTTGTATTTCAGAGATAGAAATCATTTCAAATTTTTCCATGATTCTACACTAACATATCTTTTACTTTCTGTAAAGTTTTCTTTACACTGATGTCAATTAAGACTCTAAATCACTAGAATTCTTATCTAGTTTAATTGAGGTTGTTTCCTCCTTACCGTTACGGTAGTAGGTTACTTTGATAGTATCTCCGATAGCATGATTGTAAAGAGCATGTTGTAGGTCTGTTGATGAGGCAATCTCTTTGTCATCAACTTTGGTAATGACATCATATTTTTGAAGATGTCCATTTGCTGGCATATTGTTTTGAACAGATCGAACAACTACACCTGAAGTGAGACCACTTGGAATGTTAAGTTTTCTAAGATCACTAGCTCCAACATTTGATAGATTAACCATTTGAATTCCAAGGGCAGGACGAGTTACTTTACCATCACTTTCAAGCTGTTTAATGATATTTTGTGCATCGTTTGAAGGAATTGCAAAACCAAGACCTTCTACAGATGTTCCACCATTACTTGCAATTTTACTTGATGTAATACCAATTACTTGTCCTTGAATGTTTACAAGTGGACCACCAGAGTTACCAGGGTTAATGGCTGTATCTGTTTGAATGGCTTTTGTTGAAATAGCTTGACCATCTTCAGATTTTAGAGAAACATTTCGATTAAGACTTGAAATAATCCCCTGTGTAACTGTATTAGCATATTCTGAACCTAGAGGACTACCGATAGCAATCGCTGTTTCTCCAACACTAAGTTGACTTGAATCCCCAAATTCTGCCACTGTTGTAACTTTTTCTGAAGAAATTTTAACGACAGCAATATCAGAGAAGGTATCAGATCCGACAATTTCACCAGGAACCTTGGTACCATCTGCTAAGCGGATATCAACTTTTGAAGCTCCATTGATAACGTGAGTATTAGTTACAAGATAGGCATCTTTATCATCCTTTTTATAGATGACACCTGATCCCTCACTTGCGATTTGTTGATTGTCTGAATCAGAGTTAGTGTCATCAGCATTAAATACACTACTTTGTCTACTGCTAGAAGAAGAATAAGTAATGATTGAGACAACAGCATCCTTAACTTTATTTACTGCTTGAGTGGTTGAATTTTCATTTTTATAGGATGTTTGAGTGACAGTGCCAGAATTATTATTCGTAGCTTGATTTCCTTGTTTTTGATAAAGTTGCAATGTTACGAAACTTCCTAAGGCACCACTTAAAAATCCGATTAGAATGATTGCAAGAACTTTAACTCCTTTTTTGTAAAATTTTTGTAAGTGTTTCATAAACGCCTCCGTTTGTTATTTATTTACTCAGATTATAAAACTATTAACTTAATCCAAACTTAAAAGCTTAAAGTTTTACACAAGTTGTGGATAACTTACTTTATTCTGTGAATTCACTAGTAATTTTGAATGATTTTTGTGTGTATAAGATGTGAAATGAAGTGTGGATATGATAGAATAGAAGAATGAAAATAAAAATTGTAACAGTGGGAAAATTAAAAGAAAAATACCTTAAAGATGGTATTGCTGAATATACCAAACGAATTTCACGTTTCGCCAAATTAGAAATGATTGAGCTCACTGATGAGAAGACACCTGACAAAGCCAGTGAATTAGAAAATCAAAAAATCTTGGAAACAGAAGGTGAAAGAATTCTTTCTAAGGTTGGAGAAAGAGACTTTGTCGTTGTACTAGCCATTGAAGGAAAAACACTCTCCTCAGAGGAATTGAGTAAGCAACTAGAGCAAGCTTCTATAAAAGGCTACTCAACGCTTACTTTTATCATTGGAGGAAGTTTGGGTCTAGCTCCTGTTGTAAAAAATAGGGCCAATCTTTCTGTCAGTTTTGGACGTCTGACATTACCACATCAGTTAATGAGATTAGTTTTAGTTGAACAAATTTACCGTGCTTTTACAATTCAACAGGGTTCTCCTTACCACAAATAGAAGATTGACTTAGCTCTTGTTTTTTGATAGAATGGTCATGTTAGGTCTCATAGCTCAGCTGGATAGAGCATTCGCCTTCTAAGCGAACGGTCGCAGGTTCGAATCCTGCTGGGATCAATTTTAGATGCGAAGCTGGGATAAATCCCAGCTTTTTTCTTAAAAAAGTGCGTTTCAGGTGCAAAAATGTACAGTTGGGAAGAATTTTTTCTTACATGGTCTTCATTTTGTATAATAGATGTGTAAGTTAACTTACAAGAAAAAATAATACAGGAGATTTCATTATGAAAAATACAGTAAAGTTGGAACAATTTAAAGAAGTAACAGAGGCAGAATTGCAGGAGATTCGAGGTGGAGATAAAAGACTACCTTACTTTTTTAAACATCTTTTTTCAAATAGGACAAAGTAGTAATATTATAGGGTGATAGGATGAGTTTATTAGGATTTGGAATAGTTATTCTTCATATTTTTATTTTAACAATAAGCTATGAATTAATTTGTAAAGTAACTAAAAAAGAAAGATATTTATTTATAGCTTGTATATTTGTATATCAGTCTGTAGCTGAATTTTTCTTTGACTTTATTTCATTAGCTGGGTTAGGGATTGAAAAGTTTATATTTCCTTTTATTCTATATACTTCTATAGTAGTTTTAAAGAAGTATGATAAGCATAAAGGAATGTTTATCAGTTTACTATTGTCTTTATTATATCATAGTACACATACTTTTTTATCAGTAACCCTATCCTCTATAACAGGTGATGCTTTTGTGATAGAACATGAAGTGATGTTTTATTTAGGAGTACTATTACTAACATATTTTATTATTAAAAAAATTATTACTTATTTCCATTTAGAACTTACTTATTTTGATAAAGATTATCTGTACCCTTTTTTAAAAAAAGTAATAGTTGCTTTCTTTGGTTTGCATATTTTATTGTTTATTTCAGATATAGTAAGTACAACTCATCATTTAAATAGCTTCGGAAGTATTTTATCAACCATTGTTTTTATTTGCTTGTTATTGATTTTCTTTGCAATGAATTCTCACAAGGTTCAAATTGAAAAAGAGATTGCTCTAAAACAAAAGAAATTTGAACAAAAGCATTTACAGACTTATACTGATGAAATTGTGGAGTTGTATAATGAAATTCGAGGTTTTCGTCATGACTATGCAGGGATGCTTGTTAGCATGCAAATGGCGATTGACAGTGGAGATTTACAAGAAATTAACAGGGTTTACAATGAAGTCTTAGTAAAAGCAAATCAGAAATTGAGGTCAGAAAAATATACTTACTTTGATTTAAATAATATAGAAGATTCTGCTTTACGAAGTTTAATTGCTCAATCGATTGTCTATGCACGAAAAAATGATGTAGAGTTTACATTGGAAGTAAAGGATATCATTACTAGACTGTCAATAGATTTACTTGATCTTGTTCGTATCATGAGCATTTTATTAAACAATGCTGTTGAAGGTGCTGCAGATAGTTATTTGAAACAAATGGAAGTTGCAGTCATTAAAATGGATTTTGAAACAGTTATAGTTATCCAGAATTCATGCAAAATCACTATGACGCCTTCAGAGGATTTATTTGCCTTAGGTTTCTCTACCAAGGGAAGAAATAGAGGTCTAGGACTTAATAATGTCAAGGAGATTTTAGATAAGTATGACAACATTATTTTAGAAACAGAGATGGAAGACAACACATTTAGACAAATTATTAGATTTAAGAGGGAATTCGAATGAAAGTATTAATTTTAGAAGATGTTATTGAACATCAAGTGAGACTAGAGAGAATATTAAATGAAATCTCGGAAGAATCGAATATTCCTATTTCATATAAGACAACAGGAAAAGTTCGTGAGTTTAAGGAATATATCGAAAATGATGAAGTAAATCAGCTTTATTTCCTAGATATCGATATTCATGGAATCGAGAAAAAAGGCTTTGAAGTGGCTCAGTTTATCCGTCATCACAATCCTTATGCTATTATTGTCTTTATTACCAGTCGATCTGAATTTGCTACCTTAACTTACAAATACCAGGTATCAGCTCTAGATTTTGTAGACAAAGACATCAATGATGAATTGTTCAAAAAACGTATCGAGCAGAGTATTTTTTACACTAAGAGTATGCTGCTTGAAAACGAAGATGTTGTAGACTATTTTGATTACAACTATAAGGGAAATGATTTGAAAATTCCTTACCATGACATTTTGTATATCGAAACCACAGGAGTTTCTCATAAACTTCGGATTATTGGTAAGAATTTTGCTAAAGAATTCTATGGAACTATGACAGATATTCAGGAAAAGGACAAACATACCCAGCGATTTTATTGCTCCCATAAATCTTTCCTTGTCAATGTGGGAAATGTGAGAGAAATTGATCGAAAGAATTTAGAAGTTGTCTTTTATGAAGATCATCGTTGCCCGATTACCCGTTTGAAAGTTCGCAAACTAAAAGATATTCTAGAGAAAAAATCTAAAAAGTGATTGACAATTAGTAAGAAATTGATATAATGGTTATATCTGCTACAGATAGATGGTCCGTTGGTCAAGGGGTTAAGACACCGCCTTTTCACGGCGGTAACACGGGTT
>NZ_AJQY01000327.1:0-11562 GCF_000296875.1 Streptococcus sp. GMD1S
GAACTAACCAGCATCTACGACCTCTTTATGCGCTATACCGCAGCCAGCGCAGAAGCCTATCCAGAAAAAGAACACCTGACTAAACTCCTTAAAGACCTGAATACAATCCGAGATAGTAAGCGACGATTGACTGGTTTCAATAAGAAGGAGAAGAAAGCGAAAACAGAAGAAGCGACACAAGTGGCAGGATAAAACCAACCCCTTAGGAATTGATTTCTAAGGGGTTATTTTGTGTATAAAAGCTTTATATACTCAGTAAGAATTGATATAATGGTATACATAGATGAAAAGAATATAATAATCGTAAGGAAATAGAAAAGTTAATGGAAAAAGAATATAAGTTTAGAGCACTTACTTCAAATAAAGATGTTGAAATAAAGCCGATAACACTAGCAGCACTTAAGTTTGCGATTGACAATAATTCGGAAGTAACAAATGTAGCTATTACTGGTAATTATGGAGCTGGAAAAAGTAGTGTTGTTGAGAGTTTTGAGGAAAAACGTAAAAAGACAAAATTCATTCATATTTCTTTGGGGCAATATGATGAAATAAAAAGTAGTGAAAAAAATGGACTTGATAAGCGAGAAATTAATACCATTGAAGGGAAAATAATTAATCAATTGCTTCATCAAATAGATCCTAACAAAATAAGGAAATCCATTTTTAAAACTCTTGATGCTGAATCACAGATCAACCCTCTCAATATTACACTGTATCTAAGTTTAACCATACTATTATCTTTGTATCTTTTTAATATTTCTTCATGGAGTGAATTGGTTCATAACTTTTGTTGGTTATCTTGGACTACGAAACCTATTATTTCTCTTCTTGTATTAATAACTTTATTTATTTTAATTGTATATGGAATTTATTTTTTACTGAAGCTACAAAAAGATTTTGGTTTTATCAAAAAATTATCCTTAAAGGCAGAAAAAGTTGAAACTGATATTGAAATCTTCTCAAATGAAAGTTCAAGGGTATCTTATTTTGATCGCTATTTAGATGATGTACTTTATTTGTTTAAGCAGTCTGAAGCGGATGTTATAGTATTTGAAGATATTGAACGTTTTAATGATTCTAGAATTTTTGAAAAATTGAAGGAATTAAATATAGTTATCAATAGAAAAAGAAAGATATGTGGCGAGTCCAAGCTGGTGTTTTTCTATCTTGTAAAGGATGATTTGTTTGAATCACAAGAGAGAACGAAGTTTTTTGATTTTATTATACCTGTAGTTCCTGTCGTAACCGCTTCTAATTCTCATGATATTTTAAAAAAATTGCTGACAGAAATGAGGGAATACACTAGGTTAGACAAGACGTTTTTATTTAATATTTCTTTATATCTTGACGATATGAGATTAATCAATAATATTTGTAATGAGTATCTGACCTATAAAGAAACATTGAGTAAATTACCATTAGAGCGTGAGAAAATTTTTTCAATGGTAGTCTATAAGAATATTTTCCCTAAAGATTTTTCACTTTTGCAAAGAAATCAAGGGTATTTATATGAATTGTTGAACTCAAAAGAAATAGCATTAAAAAATCTTAGAGAGGAGTTAAATAATAAGAAAAATGCTTTGGAGAGAAAGATAGAGAATGCTGAGGAAGAACATTTAAACGATGAAGTTGAATTATATGGAACTATCTTAAAAATACCGTCTGGAAGAAAAATAATTAAAGTAAATGGAAAATTTGAAAAAGATTTTTCAACACGTTATGATTACATAAAAGAGTTAATTGCAGGAGATAGTGAAATTTATTCCTTTGATAGTTATCATGATGCGGAGTATAATCAATATAAACGAAATGAGGATATTGATTCTTTATTTCCTAGTAGGAATACTCCGGAATTTCAAGAGCGTTTAAAGAATACTAAAAATAAAAAAATAATAGAAAAACTAAGAGAAGAAATTAAGAAAATAAATGATGAACTTGGTGAACTAGACAGCTATAGATTATCAGACGTTTATCAATATGCTAAAGATATTGATGATTTTAAAAGTGACTTTACAGAAGAAATAAGAAAGAATCCTCAATTCTCAATAATTTCTTTCCTAATTAGAAATACTTATATTGATGAGAGCTATCAAGATTATTTGAATTATTTCTATGAGAATACGATAACGGTAGAAGAAAAAGAATATTTAAGAAATGTAATTTCTGGCAGACAGAATAAATATAATATTTCTCTAAAAAATTTTGATGAAATCTTTAATTATTTAGAATTAAAAAATTATAAAAGTAGTAATGTGTTAAATTATGATTTATTTAGATTTCTGTTATATGCAAACGAACATAATGAGAAGTTGAAATTAATCTTTCACCAAGATAATATTTTGGAATTTTTACTGGACTTTTATAACGAATTATTTAGATTAGATGTTGAAAATAAATCGTTTTTCTCAGAGCGTGATATAAGGGTGTTTTTGATAAAATGGCTACATCATAACTCGGAACTCTTCAATGAGTATATTCGCCAAAAACATAGTAATTTGGTTGATAAAAGATTGATATTATCTTTAATGAATTTAGTTGATTTGTACGATTGTACAAAAGAAACAAAAGAACAAATTTCTAAATATCTAGAGATGACACAAGAGGTTTTTCTTAATATTTTTCAAAATTATTATTGTGATTTTGAGAAGTTTAAATACAATTTATCGGCTATAGATTTTAAAATTAAGGAATTTGATTTTGAGAGTTCAGGATATGAGGAAAATGTGCTGAATTATATTTATAAGAATCGCTTATACGATATTTGCAAATATAATGTACTATTTTTCATGGAACGGTATTCTGATATGGGCACAGAGTTATCAGATGTAAAACATAAAAATTATGAAATCATGACTGGTCAAAATGGATTAAAACCTTTACTAGATTATTGTCAATCTTCTGATGAAGAATTCCTAAAGTATATTTTAATGTATATTACTTTATCAGAGGGAGAGATGCGTGATAAACCTGAGTATATTGAACAATTATTGAATAATAATGTTGTATTTAATTATCAATTACCTCAGGAAACATTAGAACGTGATGAATCTGACGACTCAGATAATGACGAAAAAATTAAAAACGTTACATTAGAAGAAAAAATTATCTCCAGTATCCCAGAGTTTTATATAACTTATACTCAAGATAAATTCAATGATCTATCTAGTGAAAATCGAGAATTACTAGTAAAAAATCTTGTTCAGACTAAAAAAGCAGAAGTGAATACTGAAATTGTTTTAGAATATTTTAGCCAAAACAATGAAGGAGATACTAATTTAGTAGACTTTATTAATCAGAGTACTAATTTTAGGTTGGATAATAATATTTATCAAAACTTAGAGGAAGAAATTGGCAAAAAATTTCAAAAGTTTATCATAAAATCCTTAGGATTAAAGAAAACTATAAGAATACAGCTACTCAGAGATATAGGAATTCCTTACTATGAAATTTTTGACGATAAGAGCATAGATAATGATCAACTCCAAGATCTAATGTCTCAACATCTAATTGATTTTAACAAAATTAATATAGATTTTATAAAGGAAGAATATTCCGAACTCATAGGTTTCTTTATTCTTTATAATATTAATGATTATTTGAATTTTAACAAAGAACAGATTGATATAGAACAACTTGAAATTCTATATGAACAGAATGAATTTGAAGAAAAAATAGATTTAAAAATATTAGCACTTCTATTAGATAATCATTATAACGAAGATTATTTTATATATTTAATAGACAACTATACTTTTGATGAAGGTGACAAACAGCTTCAAGAAAATATACAAAAGATAGTTAAAAAATATATAAAACAATTTATAGAGTTGGATGAAGAAGGAATTAGTTATTCATTGTATGAATCAATCCTGAATTCGAATGATGTCTCAGCTGACCATAAGAAAAAACTTTTAGAAAAATTAATTTCTGTTTCAGAAAATAGAATCAAAATAGATAAGCTAGATTTATTAGGTGAGTATTTAGATTTATTAGAATTACCGGATATTATGCAAATTTTGAAGGAACAAATCAATGATAATAACTATACTAAATGGGAAGCTGCCTTTGAAAAATTAAACCAAAATGAAAGTAATGGTGGAAAAGGGAATCAGGATGCGAAGGTACCGAATTCTAAATTTAATAAAAAACTACTCGATTACTTAAAGAAAAGGGAGTTGATATCTAATAAGTCCGGAGGTGAAGGAACTGTACTAAAGCTATATGGATTTAGGACGAAACAGATCGAATTTAAAGATAGCTTGGGAGAAAATCATGAGTAAAAATAGTATCACTCCAATAAAATTTAAGAGTTTTTTAAATCATTGGTCATATACAAGATTAAAAGAAGTCAAAGACGTTCGAGATGGGACTCACTCATCTCCAAAATACATTGACAATGGGTATCCTTTAGTAACTTCAAAGAATTTAACAGATTCTGGACTAAATCTAAATGATGTATCATTAATTTCTGAGTCAGATTATAATGAGATAAATAAACGTTCAAAAGTAGAAGTAGGGGATATTCTACTTGGGCTAATTGGTACAATAGGAAAGCCAGTTTTAGTTGAAATAGATGGATTTTCTATAAAAAATGTTGGATTGATAAAAAATGGTGGAAAAATACAAAATCAATTTTTACTGCAATATTTAAAAACGAACTTATTCAATAAATATATTCAAATTGAAATGGCAGGGAATACTCAAAAATTTTTGGGGCTAGAAACGCTTCGTAATACCAAGGTTCCAGTTCCTAGTCCAGAAGAACAATCCGCCATCGGCTCCCTATTCCGCACCCTCGACGACCTTCTGTCCTGCTACAAGGACAATCTAGCCAACTACCAATCTTTCAAGGTTGCCGTGCTTGCCAAAATGTTTCCCAAAGCTGGACAGACGGTTCCTGAGATTCGTTTGGATGGTTTTGAAGGTGAGTGGGAGCTTCGTGAAATTAATGATTTAGCTGATGACTTTCAAAGTGGTGGCACTCCAAAAACAAATGTTCAGGAATATTGGGATGGGGATATTCCTTGGATTCAGTCATCTGACTTAGGGATAAATTGTCTATTTGAGATTAAAGTTCAAAAAAGTATTTCTGAGAAAGGATTGGAAAATTCATCAGCCAAAATAATTCCAAAGGATTCAATTGCGGTTGTTACGAGAGTTGGAGTTGGGAAGTTAGCAGTGATGCGTCATGAATACGCAACAAGTCAAGATTTTTTATCACTCTCAAATCTTAAATCAAATATAGAATTCACAGCATATTTGCTATATAGATTACTTCAAAAGGAGGTTAACCAACTTCAAGGGACATCAATAAAGGGTATTACTAAAGTGGAATTACTATCGAAAAAAGTACTTATCCCATCTCTCCCTGAACAACAAGCCATCGGCGCTTACTTCTCTAACCTCGATAATCTCATCAATTCTTATCGAGAAAAAATTTCTCAGCTTGAGACTCTGAAAAAGAAACTCTTGCAGGAAATGTTTATCTAACGTTTTATTTAACTGAAGGGGGGCTAACTATGCCAGATACAACTTTTAACCGTGAAAAGAAAACAGATAGACCTGTTATTGCACTTTGCTATGATTTTGATAAGACACTTTCTCCAGATAATATGCAGGCTCAAGGATATATCCAAACAGTACAACCAGAAGGTAGCGATATGATTGGTGATTTTTGGAAGGAGTCAAATGGTCGTGCCACGGCAAATAATATGGATAAGAACCTTGCTTATATGTATACAATGAAGAAAAAAGCACGTGGGCAAATCGTCTTTACAAAAGAGAAGTTAGCTGAGTATGGATCTCAGGTTGCACTTTTTCCTGGAGTAGAGGATTGGTTTAAACGCATAAGAGACTACGGGTATGATAAAGGGATCATTGTCGAGCATTATATTATATCTTCAGGTTTAAAAGAGATGATAGAAGGAACTACAATTGCAAAAGAGTTTAAAGAACTATACGCAACTTCTTTCTATTTTGATGATGATGGAGTTGCTGTCTGGCCTGCTCAAGTAGTGAATTATACTAATAAGACACAGTTTCTTTTTCGTATCTCAAAGGGTGTTCTTGATGTTAATGATGAAGCGGTTAATGATTCTTTCGCACCTGACGAAATCAGAGTTCCATTTCGAAATATGATTTATTTAGGTGATAGCGATACAGATATTCCTTGTATGAAATTGGTGAATTCTCAAGGTGGATATTCTGTCGGTGTTTTTAATCCAGATGAAAAAGATGAACTGAAGGCAAAGAATAAAGTCTATAAAATGATGAGAGATAATCGTATTTCTTACTTTGCTCCTGCAGACTATTCAGAGGGTAGTGAGCTTGACGAACTAGTGAAATTGATTATTGATAAAACTGTATACAATGAAAAACTGTATGAGAAAAAGTACAATAATCAAAAAGAAGCTATCGAACAAGCTAAACCAAAAGAAGAGCAAGAGAAATTAGATTTAATCAACTCATTAGAAAGTAGTGGTAGTTTCAAAAATACTCATGCTATTGTTGAGAAGTTATCAAAATATACTAGTTGGAAATATGAAGAATTGGAAGATCTCTTAGAAATTGCACTAGTAAATACACAGGTATGGCATATTTTAAATGATCCAGATATTAAAAAGTTTTACCAGTATCTTATTGAACAACTTGGTAGCAATACTGATGAGTTAATTAGAGACAAAGTTGAAAATATTCAACAAAAATTTGAATCTTAAATTGTAGATGAGAATTATTAGGTAGGTTATGACGGAAAATAATTTTATAAAATTAGATCAAATTGATACCGCAACTGCATCGAAAAATTTTGCAAATTTATTAAGAGAAAATAAGACATATTTTCTTAATGGTACTTGGGGATCAGGTAAGTCTACCTTTCTTAAAGAAGTCGACGATACAAAACAAGTTAAACTAGTAATCATTGATTTTTGGAGATTAAATGACAGTCGATCAACTCTAGAGACAGTTTTTGCGAGGTTACATCCATTTGTTTATTGGGGCTTAAGATTAATTGTAATTCTATGCATTGCATTATCAATCCTAATGACTAATGTAGTTGATTTGGGTCTAAGTGCTTATGTACCTAATTGGGTTGTTTTGTTTGCAGGAGTAATTGCTTTAATAGTTGCAATCCATCAGTTTTTGAAAATAAAATCAGATGGAATTTATAGCTGGTTGTTGACTAAAAATTATCTTTCATGTAGGAAGAAAATCTTGGTTGTTGACGACTTTGACAGGATGACTCCAGCTCAACAGGAAGCAAGTTATAAACTGTTTAGTTTACTCAATGGAAAACTTCCGATTATTTTTATTGGAGATATAGAGATAATCCATAGAAGTGAGAGTAATTATCTTTCAAAAATTATAGATCGACGAATTGAGTTGCCATTTGTTCTCCATCCTACAAAAATATGGAGTGATTATTTCGAACAATTGGAAAAGAGATTAGAAATAAAGCTTTCTGATGGATTTAAGAGGGCGTTCATAACAGATGAAAGAAATTTACGAGACAGAGAACGTTTTAATGATTATGTTAATCTAGAATTGATTGGACGTAATAAAGAGAAATATGTTCAAATTGAGCAACAACTTGTTGTTATATATCTTTTTCTATATTATCCAAAATTTTATGAAAGTCTAAAGAAAGATAAAGGATCTATTAAATTAGATCCGAATAAAACGTTAATATTAAAAGAACTTCATAATATTTTATTTGAAAAAAATAATTCATATCCTAGTTGTTATTTTTTAAATAAGGAAGCTTACCTTATAAATGAAGTACCATCAAATAGACTCACTGGAGAATTGATTCAGATTATTGATGATGAACGACAGCTTTCTAATGAAATTTTACTTTCACAGAATGATTTCCGAGATTTTATCAATGGAGAATACGAAAAACTAACTAATCAACAACAAGATTTATTGTTTTCAAATGCTTTAAAAGTATCAACTCACAGTGAAGATAACTTGCTAGTAAATCTTATTTTGCAGAAGAAGGTTAAGACTGAAATTCCTGAATATAGGATAGGGACTCAAGATGTGAATATTGAATTAGTTAAAAAGACTTATTTATTTTTAAAGAGTGTTTTAGGTAAAACAGATGTAAGCGAGATATTCTATTTTATTTTCAAACATAAAATTTTTAGATATCAAGATATGGAAGGTGTTAATACAGGATTAAGTCCTGATGATAAAGAATTTCCATCATACAGGTGGAAATATATAGTAATTTTGATTCACTTGTATGAACTAGATAAAGTACTTCAATTTTATGAATGGAGCAATACTATCTGGGGAGCCATAATGAAACTAAGTACAGAAGAGTTCCTCCGTTTTTGGATAGAATTTGGATTTATAAGTAATAAAGATCAGAATAAACCTGGGTATAATTCTAAAAATAAAGAATATATTTTTGTAAAAGATTTTAACACTTATGCTGACGAAGAAGATATTATTTTCTTAAAAGGAAGTATTAAGGAAAGATTAAACGAACTTGAAAAAGAAGGATTCAAATTCGAAGATTAAAAGCTAAAAGGAGTTGCCATGGTATCAGTAACACAACGTATAAAAGACATTCAGCAACCTCGAGGTGGTTATCTGCCCATCAAATTATTTTCAGTAGAGCAGTTCGAAGACCATAGAGTTCTGCATCCTGTAGAGTCTTTATCTCCTAGTTTAGTGGGGATTTGTGTGGACTACTTGACACGCTTTATGAAAGGGACAGAAGCCCATGATGCTTTCAGAATTTCTCTAAAGGGAGCTCAGATGGTTGGTATGGGAGACCTAGCAGAAGCACTGCTCGATTTGGTGACAGGATTGGACGATTTATCGATAGAAAGTGCGTGTCGTTTGGTTTCTTTTGATGTTGTTTATCGTGCAGGGAAACAGTATTATAAGCCTTTTGAGGAAATTATAGTAGATGCAGAAACGATAGAGAATATTCGTATCATGGTAGAACGAAGTCTTTGCTTTTTCGACCTCTATGGTCCTTTGGTAAAGGATGGTTTTAACTTTTTGGGAGGCTATACAGATACGATTGATAAGGGTGATGGAGATTTTCTGACCAAGGATACACTGTGGGATTTTAAGGTGACTAAAACAGCTCCTAATAAAGACCATACACTACAAGTCCTTGTCTACTATATCATGGGCCTACATTCCTTTGACCCTGACTTCCTGTCTATCGAAAATCTTGGATTTTATAACCCTCGAAAAAATATCGTTTATCAACTTCCAGTCTCTTCTATTCCTTTAGATTTGATTCAAACGATTGAAAATGAAGTGATTTGTTATAAATGAATGCTTGTTTAAAAATAAATTGCAAAACTTAGAAAGAAACATTATGGAAACAACACAAACGTCCCAGTCGCTCTACCAAGCCCTGTGGAATTCAGCGGATGTTCTCCGCTCCAAGATGGATGCCAATGACTACAAGTCCTATCTTTTGGGCATGGTCTTTTATAAGTACCTGTCTGACAAGATGCTCTTTTTCGTGGCGGAGACCATGGAAGAGGGGACGGATAGTCTTGAGGATGCCCTTGAGGTCTATCGTAACTACTACGAGGATGCGGATACCCATGAGGATCTGGTCTCTGTTATGAATGATGAGCTTAACTACATCATCAAGCCACACTTGACCTTTACGGCTCTGGTAGCACGTGTCAATGAGGGAACTTTCCAGCTGGAAGATCTAGCTCAAGGTTTTCGTGATATCGAGCAAAGCGACGACCTTTATGAAAACCTCTTTGAAGATATCGACCTTTACTCTAAAAAGCTAGGGGCGACTCCGCAAAAGCAAAACCAAACGGTAGCAGCGGTCATGAAAGAGTTGGCTATGCTAGATGTGGCTGGTCATGCTGGTGATATGTTGGGGGATGCCTATGAGTATCTGATCGGTCAGTTTGCGACTGACTCGGGTAAGAAAGCTGGTGAGTTCTATACGCCTCAGCCTGTTGCCAAGCTTATGACTCAGATTGCCTTTTTGGGTCGTGAAGACCAGCTAGGTTTTACTATCTATGATGCGACTATGGGGTCTGGCTCTCTTTTGCTTAATGCCAAGAAATATTCTCATAAACCGCAGACAGTTGTCTACTTTGGTCAGGAGCTCAATACCTCGACTTATAACCTAGCACGGATGAATATGATCCTACACGGGGTTCCAGTTGAGAATCAATTTCTCCACAATGCCGATACACTGGATGAAGACTGGCCGACACAGGAACCGACCAACTTTGACGGTGTTCTCATGAACCCTCCATACTCTGCCAAGTGGTCAGCAAGCTCTGGCTTCCTGAATGATCCTCGTTTCTCTCCTTTTGGGAAACTGGCACCCCAGTCTAAGGCTGACTTTGCCTTTCTCCTGCATGGATATTACCACCTCAAGCAGGATAATGGGGTCATGGCTATCGTCCTTCCTCACGGTGTTCTTTTCCGTGGCAATGCGGAGGGAACCATTCGCAAGGCCTTGTTAGAAGAAGGAGCTATTGACACGGTTATCGGTCTACCAGCCAATATCTTCTTTAACACCAGCATTCCGACTACGGTTATCATTCTCAAAAAGAATCGTACCAATCGTGATGTCTACTTTATCGATGCCTCTAAGGAGTTTGATAAGGGCAAAAACCAAAATATCATGACGGATGCCCATATCGAGAAGATTCTGGAAGCCTACAAGTCTCGTGAGGAGATGGATAAGTTTGCCCATCTGGCGAGCTATGAAGAAATTGTCGAAAATGACTATAACCTCAATATCCCTCGCTATGTAGATACCTTTGAGGAAGAAGAAGTTGAACCACTAACTGATATCGTCAGCAAGATTAACGAGACAAATCAAGCTATCGAAAGCCAAACAGCTTCTCTACTTGAAATGTTGAACCAACTCCACGGAACCACACCAGAAGCTGATGCTGAGCTCAAAGAGTTTTTGAAAAACTTTAAAGGGTGATGAGTGTAATTGATTCGCTCATAATTCGCTCATTTTTAGGATACAACTTTGTTTCCATATTTCCTGGAAACGGATAGAAAGTAAGGAGAAACATGGAACAAATTAACCAAAAATCCCAGTGCCAACAACTCTGGGCTAGAAACAAATACCTCGTTTTGAGCCATTCCAGCAATATTTACAATGAGATTCGCCAATACTTGAAGAATGAACAGGTGGAGCTGAGTCAGGTTCAAGAGATGATTGACCGTGCCTGCCAGATCCCAGAACACAGGGGTCAGGTTTGCAATGCCTTTCAGCATATTTGGGGCTATTTCAAAAAGAAAGCGACAGATGTTGAGCGCAAGGACTATATGCTCTTGCTTGATCGCTATCGCTTTGGTCAGGCTTCCAAGGAAGACTTGATTGCTAAGACTCGAGACTTGCTTAATCGCTATCCCAATACCTACTTGCAACATTCGACTTTACTGAAAGGAGACACCCATGAGACTTTGGCATGAGGCTTTGATTTCACAACTTCCCCGTCCGCAGCTCTTGGGGCAACATCGAGAGTGCTGCGCCCTGCGTGGCAATGGCTGGGGCAGAAAGCATGCGACGGTGGACTATGTCTTTACCCACTC
>NZ_AJQY01000328.1:0-9979 GCF_000296875.1 Streptococcus sp. GMD1S
GCTTTGAGGGCCGCAAAGTTTTGGGCGAGACCGATAGAAACGATAATCTGAGCTAAGGATTTTAGTCTCGTTTTTCCAATCAAAAAATGTTGAGCATTTAGTTCTGAAAATCTCTAAGAAAACAGATGCAAGACAAATTTTCTTATACTCTGCTACAAGTTTTTTACCCAACTGATGTTATTG
Organism: Streptococcus sp. GMD1S; assembly: GCF_000296875.1. Lineage (GTDB taxonomy): Bacteria > Bacillota > Bacilli > Lactobacillales > Streptococcaceae > Streptococcus. The sequence continues at coordinate 184 of NZ_AJQY01000328.1, forward strand.
TTACCAAATGTCTCCATGATGACTTCATTCGATTTACTTGTCTTCTCCTTTGTTATGTAAGATGTCTTCTTTGACACAAAATATGCTTTTTTCCTATAAAAAAACACTCCTATCTCTAATTTACCAGTTTTCAATAGGGAGATTTTCTTATATCTCATTTTATGTAGTCAATCCCCCGCGTGTGCGGGAAAAACTTGACTTGTTTAAGGATAGAGTAAACGTGGATAGGATCATCCCCGCGTCTGCGGGAAAAACTTGCTTGATGGCTACAAAGGAAAAATTGGTGGAGGATCACCCCCGCGTGTGCGGGAAAAACTGGGCCATCTATGAGATGGGGCTAGATAATCAGGGATCACCCCCGCTTCTGCGGGAAAAACATAACTTCCATAAAGCGAATACAAGCATCTGTAGGATCACCCCCGCGTCTGCGGGAAAAACAGAGGGATTGTCCAGCTTGTGGATGTGTCTACAGGATCACCCCCGCGTCTGCGGGAAAAACAGAGGGATTGTCCAGCTTGTAGATGTGTCTACAGGATCACCCCCGCGTCTGCGGGAAAAATAAACATGAAAGCCAGTTCAATTCCTGTATCCAGGATAGGATCATCCCCGCGTGTGCGGGAAAAACTCCATTGATAAGCTAAAGTTGCTAAAAATACTGGGATCACCCCCGCGTGTGCGGGAAAAACCAATTCTTCATCTTTTTTAAGAAGTGAACTTAAGGATCACCCCCGCGTCTGCGGGAAAAACAGTGGAGCAGTCAAACCCAATCGGCTTCTATCAGGATCACCCCCGCGTGTGCGGGAAAAACGTAAGGATTGCAGCACTTGAAACGTCTTGCGTAGGATCACCCCCGCGTATGCGGGAAAAACTCACCCTCATGGTCATTGATAGTCATAATCATGGGATCACCCCCGCGTGTGCGGGAAAAACCTACCGTCATTCTTACCGATGACCAAGCCCTCAGGATCACCCCAGCATGTGCGGGAAAAACAAAGGCATTAAAAAGCCCTCTTTACTATACCCAGGATCACCCCCGCTTCTGCGGGAAAAACCACGGTTTCTATTTCAACGGTCAGAAGCAAATGGGATCAATCCCACGTCTGCGGGAAAAACACAACCATTCAAAAGGTCATTTTCTTAGACCCAGGATCACCCTCGCATATGCGGGAAAAACTTACTTGTTTCTTTCTTATTATCTTCAATCGTAGAATCACCCCCGCGTGTGCGGGAAAAACTTCAAGTGCCTTGATTTGCTTATCCTGGTCTTGGGATCATCCCCGCGTGTGCGGGAAAAATATATCAGACATCTTGAAGATGGTAAGAGTCTTGGGATCACCCCCGCTTCTGCGGGAAAAACGGATATCCACCCCGTTCGTACAAGTGAATTGTGGGATCACTCCCGCGTGTGCGGGAAAAACATTTGACTCAATATGGGAATGTCAATCGTGTTAGGATTACCCCCGCTTCTGCGGGAAAAAACCTGCCAAAATGACAAGGATGCTGACTGCACCGGGATCACCCCCGCGTGTGCGGGAAAAATAGGCTATAATCAGTCACCAAACGGAAAGTCACGGGATCACCCCCGCGTATGCGGGAAAAACAGATTGGCAAAGAATATCGCAAGAGCAGTGGTAGGATCACCCCCGCGTGTGCGGGAAAAACTGTTCTACGTAAATAAAGCTGACACGATCACTTATTTTAGGAAGTTCTCGCAGAGATGTTTTCTTCGTTCCACTTTTTTTTACCATGATTCGTTTCCCAATGGAATAACGGTCATTAAACCAAAACCGTATGCTTTTTTCTTTCCCATTCCTTCAGTCAAAAGCTTCTTAAAAAGATCTGCATCACTAACTGTTAAGACCCCTTCATAAACAACCTTTATCAATCGGATAGGTTTAACAGCTTTTTTAAACACCTCATAACCACGTTCAACGATTGAAAAATCTTCTTTTATCAGTGAGAATCCATTTTTGTCAGAGCGTTCTACTAGATAATTCATCTGATGTTCACTCGTAATATGAGGTTTTACAATACCTCTTTTAAGATTATCTGGTGATACTAAGGAAATAACTGGATTAAGCACCACTCGAAATTTCATTCGGCTACCAGTATAGATGTTATCTAAAAATTGTTGATAATCCTTGGTTTGAGCACTACCAGCAACCCCATATTTTTCTAATCCTTGTAAATCAGGTTTATTTTTACTAACAATAATCAGGTAATCTTTATCTTGGATACGATCTATACGCCATAATTTTCTTGTTCGAATAGATTGTTCCATTTCTTCTGGAAAACTCTCTTCTACCCAAGCATGATATGCGCCTATATGTGTTAAGCGCCTAATTTTTCGGCGATTGGTCCGATCAATTTCTACTCTTGAGATATACATACCATCAATCTCCTATACTCTTAAAAACATCATGTGCCGTATTTTTATCTCGAAACGAATTCCGAACTTGAACCAGTTCTCTAGTTTCATACCTATAGCCAAATCTTCTCCCCTTTTGTGAAAAAGACTTGACAACATCTTGTCTCAATTGATAAATACCTCTATCGGTTAAATGTCTATCAGAATAGATTTCTAAAGTTACGGCATCCATAAACTTTCTCTTCATAAACCATGGTGAAGCTTGCCATTCAAGAGTTCTCAAACTTTCAACTGCTCCAATCTCAGTTTCACCTAAGATAAAATCTGCAGTCAACGGCAGAGCCCTTCTTCCCATAAATGGTTGGAAATAGGGATTTCTCAAAGCTTGTAAAATCATTTCCAAAAACTGCTCATTATTATGAGAAAGAGCCACTACAAAAACAGCATCTTCTAAATAATAACGATTTGTGACATAATTTCGTTCAAACTTTCCTTTTTCTGTATACTTCTGTGCAATATGAAAATCTCTGAGTAAATTTCCTTGTTGATCCACTCGAACTGCAAAATCCAGCTCGTTTAAACGAACAATTTTTTCATCATCGTCTCGACGATATCCTAGACTTGAAGCAATCAACCCAATAACAGAACTCTTAGAAGGATAAAAATCCGTATGTCTTGTTTCGAAATGTGAACTTGTCCCCCAAGATTGCAAAGGACCAGCAAATTTCAACAAAATAGTCTTCATGCCATTCACCTATTTTTTGAGGAATTGTTCTAAGGTTTCCGAAAAATCTTTTAATAATTCTGAAACTGAATATTTTTCCTCACCAATTTGTTTTAAACTCTCATTTTCATCCAAAGTCACATAGAAAGTCAAAAGTGGTTTATTCACGAATTTTTCAACTCTTGTATACTCTTTAGACAGTTTTTCAATAGATTTCGCCACATAACCATCTGTTGATTTAACTGGTTCTTCAAAAGCACTGACAAGATTAACAGGACGATCATCACGCAAAGAAACGATTAGAGCCTGCGGTAAAGTTTGATTGGCAAAAGTATTCACTTTTCCTGTCGGGAGGGAATTTGCAAATGCTTCGATGAATAAATTCAAACTGTTCTTTAAGGATTTCTCATCCTCTAGTTGTTTTGATAATTCATGAATCGCAACATTGGCATAACGATAGAGCGTAGAAGAGTTAAATTCGATGGTTCCCAGCATACCTGCACCTGCATTATCCTCTGGAGCTAAATCATCAATAGCAGTAAAGAAATCAAATTCAGTTTGTACAGCATGTGTTGAAATAGCATGAGCAACTTGAGAGGAAGCATCCTCGTTTAGAACTGGATCTTCAGCTACCATTCGACCGAACATAGCAACATCAATGGCTGGATTTGAGTTAGCTAGTTTTTGAAGTTCCTTTTTATCAGTCAGATTTTCATAGGCTGCTTGAGCTAATTTCTCAGCTTGTCTATCCCCCATAAAGTAAAGTGCCTTGACTTTACCTTTTTTCTTAATTCCAGTAGCTATCAAGACTGTATCTGCTTTGGTTAGTGCATCTTCAAAACTGATAGAATTATCTAGTTCTACAATTTTACCCGCAACATACCTTACAATGTCTTTTGTTCGGACACCGACATTTGACTGTTCTCCATAAGTATTAAAATAGTCTCTTATAGCTCTCTTCCAAGCTTGAGAACTCACGCGCGATCTTTTTACGCCACCGTACTGAGCAGTCTTTGGGCTACCTGTATCATCTCTATTCATATTTGAAGGTGGTAAGGTTTGTATAGCATGAATATCTAAAAATAAGCGTTGGTTAGTTGTCATTGTGTTTTTCTCCTTTGATTTGTTTATAATATGATCTTGCCCAATTTAGGCGAAGATTTTCTTGTACATTTTTTAAAAACCAATACAAGTCTTCAGCTAACTTAGCATAATCAACCTTTGTAGCAGGAGACTTTGTTTTGAGCAACATCATCATGTGGCGTAAATGGTAGATCAACTCTTCAAAAGTTGATGATGTAATCATAACATTGAACCTTCTGTCAATGGCTGTCGTGTCATCTCCTTTTCGAAGTTGACTAAGAGCAGAACCGATATTTTGATAAGTATCGGGCTCATCTAACATCACACTGGTTGAAGTTCCTTGTTGATGTAAGGCGTAAAATTGGATAGCTGTATAAATCGCTAACTCCTCATAGCTAGGCTGCTGGTATGAATTGACGAACTCCTCTGGTAAATGCTCAAATAAAATCGGCCAGATATCTGTTGCATCGCTCAAGGGTTTACCCAACGTTTTTCTAATTTTGGCCAGTGCGGCTTTACTCAATGGTGACTCCAACTCATAACTCAATTGTCTAATAATTCTTTTTGTGACAGAACCAACTGTCTGTTTGGATTGTTCCAACACACACACCTCCTATTTTAATTGTTGATGAAGCAAATATTCAAATGAATTATAGGCAGTTGCAATATTTTTTATTCGACCATCTTTTTCAATGCCGAGGTAGTCCCTAGTTCCTCCGTGACCTAAGATGCTCTTTGCTTCAGCTTTAACCATTTTTTTCAGCAAATCTCTCCATTCTTTGATTTTAGGATCCTTTTCATCATCTGGTAGGATACTGGATAACCATTCTCGAAAAGGGTGATCGATTTTGAAATAGAGCATTTCAACCATCTGATTAGTATAATTGTTGTTTGAGATATTCCTGATTTCTTTTAGTTCCTCTATATAGCGTTTATATACTTTGGAAATGACAGTTTTTGTTTCTTCTACCACCTCATTAATACGTGGTACCCAACCACTCTCATTAAAATCCGCCAAAACTAAATCATTGATAAGTATAGAGTCAATAACTTCATCAGTTGGAAGCCATGAAGTAGCATTTCCATCATCCTGCATACTAATGGAAATAATATTAAATAATCTATTTCCTATTATGTCACCTATATCTCCGAGCCAATCAATAATTCCCGGTTTTCTAAAGTGCCCTGTTCTATCTTCTACTGCTAGCAAACCAAATGACCGCCACAACGATTGATTCAAGAGATGTTTCCTAGGAGTATAGCTATCTTTATTTTCTCCTGTAGTATTATATTTCCATGTTGTCATCGGCTCTAAAAAATTGTCCCGATGATTAATTTCGGGTAATTTTACAATCTCAAAAGAGAAAGGCTTATTTAAATCATATTCTGGATCAATATAAATCCCTCTGCTCCAAATCGTATACAGATTAGTTAAATCTGTACATTCACTACCAAACAAATAGCGATTAATATTATCAGAACTAGCAAATTCCCAACAGGGACATTGAATACTTTCTAAATTACCATGGTCATAGAATGGCAAGATACAATTTAGTAACAGCGTTTCAAATAAAGAAGTTCCCTGTATAAAAACTGCCCCGATATCAAACAACCAGCCCTTTGACACTTTATATTTTTCTTTTCCAAAAATAACTTTATCGGATAATCCTGAGTACCCTTGAAAAGTTAAAAGCCATCGTGTAACTTCGGAAGCAGTCAGTTGTTCTTTATTTTTACCATTCTTTGGGGAAAATAAGGCTAACTTATTCTCACTCTCTGAAATCGTTCTATTGATATTTTTCCCAGAGATACTGCTTGCTTTTGCTTTACTAATTTTGTCTGCTACAATATCCTCTTTTCTAACTTGAAAAAATGGATATTCCTTATCAAATAAGTAAAAGCGATCCCGCCATTTTTCTAGGTAATGACTAACAATGTCTGGGAACTTACCACTTTCCCAAAGATCTTTCCATGTATCATATAAATCATCCTGATAGTCAGCAATATCAGATTCTTCCACAGGCTCAATTTGTTTAAACCGCTCATCTACTGCCAGATACTCATAGACATTACCATCTGCATCAAAGCGTGAAAAGACAGTATGTAACACAGCCAGCAAAACTCGCAGCACAGCAAAATCTTGCGTTTTTGTATCTCCTGCTAAATCTTTGTACTGATGAGCATTTATAAATAATTCCTGCAAGGAAACTTCTTTTGTTGTTCCTTTTTCATCATAAACGACAGAAATCCAGGGTTCATCTAGTAAATTAAATCGACTCATTCTTATTTAACCTCTCCGTTGTAATCCCATATTTTTTATCATATAAGAGTTTAAACCCATTGAGAATAAACTCATTGTTTTCATCAAAAATAATCCCGAGAGCTCCTTTTAACCACGATGAATTTCGCCATTGACTTAAATAGCTGTTGTTATACCTTTCAAGCTCTTCAATAGTTTGATCGATATTATAGCCCTTGGATAAACTCATAGGAAGTCGTAAAGTATTTTGTGCTACTTTTTTAGCGACCAAAGGATTATCAATATTCTGAGATATATCTTGATTTTCAATAAATAAGCTATAGCCATCAGACATTTTTTTTAAAGCAATCACTTCAATTGTATCTTCAACATCACGAACCTGAGCATTAGATTTTTCTTCACTATCGTTTGGATGCAGGTTCTTCAACCAACCAATCAGACTATTGTTTCTATGTCTCGATATTTTTAAGACAGGATCATTGATACGGTATGTTCTTGCCTTTGTTTCCTTATTCTTAATCGTGACATCATGCTCCGTCTTAGCATCTAAATATTTTTGCTGAAATTCCTGACTTGAAAACTCAATTGTAAAATCTGGACTATAAACTTTCTGGACTAATGGTGAAATATCATCTGGCAATCTCATGATATCTGGTAAAAAGTGCTGAGTTCTGGCTAACAGATAATCACCATAAACAAAACTACTTCCTTCTTCAAAATCCAACTCTTGGGAAGTTCCTAAAACGTAAAACCTAGCTATTTCATGCTTTTGAGGCCGTTCTATTTGGTGTCGATGAAGTCGTCCAATACGTTGTATTAGCAAATCCATAGGTGCCAGATCACTTATCATCACATCGAAATCAATATCCAAGGATTGCTCAATCACCTGAGTTCCAATGATAACTTTCTTATGTGGACGGTCTACATTTTTTCCGATTTGTTGTAATAATTCTTTCTCTTTTTGGATTCTTTCGGTCGCAATAAAACTGGAATGAAGTAATTCCACCATATCATCTCCAAAAATTTCCGAAAAGTTTCTTGCCAACTCTTGGGATCTTCTCACTGTATTGACAATGATTCCAACTACTCCACCGCCCTCAAGGGCATCTTTAACAGTTCCCAATAACTGCTCTTCTTGTAAACGAATGATGTGAATGTCTTTTATGTTTTGCTTATTGAATGTTGTAACTTGATAAATCTCTGAGCCATCATTATAAGTGATTAAAGGATAAACGTCTGTCTTTAATTGGTCCGTATTTTCAATATCTCGCCATTTGATCCCCATCCCAGACATATAGCTTTTAAGGATATTTTCTCTTTGTTGAGAAGGTAATGTCGCTGACAAAATGACTACCGGAACACCATAGGCTCCCATCCATTTTATCGCCTCCATCAAATATTGACTCATATAAGCATCATAAGCGTGAACTTCATCAATAATAACAACCTTTTTACTAAAACCTAGATGACGCAAAGCTAAATGTTTTTGTTTCAATGCTAACATTAAGAACTGATCAACAGTCCCCACTACAAAATCATCTAAAGCCGAAGTCTTTCTCCCAGAAAACCATTCATTAATGATAACGCTACCATTTTCTATATCATCAAAATTAAATGTATTAGCTTTAAGTTTTAAAAAATCTTCGTTTAGAGCTGCTTTCCCGTGTACCAACTGAATAGATAGTATGTCTTCAGAATCATCCTTTAAACTTTCAACCCATTTTTCAATACGATTAAAAATCCCATTCGATGTCGCCTGAGTTGGTAAACCAAAAAAAAGACCGCTTCTTCCCGTCTTAGTAGCTAACTGCTCTGCTGTAATCAATGAAGCTTCTGTCTTCCCTAACCCCATTGGTGCTTCTAGAACTACAATCCCAGGTTTAGATATTTGAGTAATAACATGAGATAAGGTTGATTGAACATTATTAGGTTCAAATCCAAATCTTTCCTTATAAAGACTATCTGGTTTTGAGATATATTTAGGTTGCCACAAACTAGTTTTTTTCCACCTTTCAAACCCATCTTGAAGGCGTCTTAACTTATCTACCTCCTCTTTTTCATTGACACTTAATAAAGGAAAGTAGTACTCATTACTAGCGATCCAGTCAGCCATAATCAGCAATCCTGATAAGATAACTTGAGCAGGCTGTTTAATTCTAGGAAGCTCTCTCACAGAGTCAAACCCCAACTCATCTAAAGCACCGTTGAAGATTTCTTTTTGAACCAAATCCCAATTCTTATGGATAGCACTCTCCTTACTTTCATTTTGAAAATAGTTTGAAAGATAGCTCCCTTGATTTTTTACATCCTCAATCGTATCAATCGGTCGTCCATGGTGTCCACCAATAATAGTCGAAATATCCTCTTGAACACCATAACTAGATAGCAAATATTGACCTGCAAGGCTGTGATGACTCTTTTTTGGTGATGATAGTTGAAGTGAACTAATTTTAGTAAATCCTGACTGCTCCAATTTTTCTAATAGTTGAATATCCAAATCATCTGAATTTGCAAATCCTCTTTGAGTTTGAAAGGCTGGAGTTGCTTTCCCGATATCATGAACAGCAGCTAAAAATTGTGCAAGTCGTTTCCCTAAACCGCCATCATGTGTTACTGAATCCAGAGAATCCTCAATCAGTTTTTTTTGCCCCTCACTTAACCAATGCTCCCAGAGAAGTCCAATTATATTTTTTGTATCTTCTAGATGCTGAGACAAGGGTAACCAAAAAAATCTACCATTTTCTTCCTTTTTCTTAGCCCAAAGAGTATCGGACTTTTTCTTAGACATGCTTCATCCCCTCTTCATCCCATTTTATATATTTCCATTTTATACCTAAAAGTTTTAAAATACAACAACAAACATGGAAGGGGTTACAAAAACATGCTGTTTTCTAAAGTAGTGTAAACATAAGAATGGGAAAATCCTTTTTAGAGGAGTTTTAAAACATTACTAGAATGATCTTTATTACTATAAAACCATTCACCATAGAATTGCTTCACTTCCATACCCTAAAGTAAGAAATGGATGATATTTCCCTTAAATTAACTGTAAAGGATTGTATTGTTGAAAATGGGTACATTCTCTGTGATTCAAATATCAAAAAAAGAGAGAATAATGTAATCCTCTCCTGTTCTTCGTTATATGTGAGACTTTTCAATTGACAATGAACTTGTTTTCCTTATGTTTCATTCTTTGAGACTAATACCACGGTTTCAACTGGCTAAGACCGCCAGACTTTTAAATATTGCTGAGCTGTCTCTAAGTTAAAGGTTTTATCTGCGATGAGGTGCTCAACGAGGGGAGTAACTTCAGACTCACTAGCACCTGCTAGGAGAGCTAAGGATTTGGCCTGTAACTTCA
>NZ_AJQY01000329.1:0-8092 GCF_000296875.1 Streptococcus sp. GMD1S
TTTCTCTTTGAGGTGATTAATAAATCACACATCCTATTTTACTATTATATGAAAATTATCCGTATAGTGCAACATACGGATAACCTCCAGATAATAATTTACATCATTTGAACAGTTTTTATAGCAAAGCTTTGAATTGGATATTCGAATCTTGCTCGAAGCAATCATCAAATCCACGTGGGTGATGGTATTCTACTAGGTGCTGATCTTGAGGATAAGTGTACTTACCTCCTACTTCCCAGATAAATGGATGGAAGTTGTACTGCAAACGGTCTTTTCTCATCTTCCATAGTTCTAAAATTTCATTGGTTGAAGCCATAAAGTTTGACCAGATGTCATAGTGAACTGGGATAATGACTTTAGCACGCAGATTTTCTGCCATACGAAGAAGATCAATTGAAGTCATCTTGTCTTGGATACCAACTGGGTTTTCACCATAGTTGTTCAAAGCAACATCAATCTTAAAGTCTTTTCCGTGTTTCGCAAAGTAGTTTGAGAAGTGAGAGTCTGCACCGTGATAAATAGTACCACCTGGTGTTTCAAAAATATAGTTAACAGCTTTTTGAGCCATCTCTTCATCAGTAACAGTCAAACCTGCCAATTCTCCACCTGTTTCATCAGCACCGTTGACTGGCAAAGTTACCAAGCAAGTACGGTCAAAAGATTCCACAGCATGAATCTTCATGTCTTTGAGTTCAATGGTGTCACCTGGTTTAACTACAATAATGCGTTCTTTTGGCACTCCCCAGCCTTCCCAGATAAGTCCGCAATGGTAAGGTCCGATGAATTTAACATGTTCCAATTTTGGATTATTCAAAATAGCTGCGGCTGTATAAGGATCAATATGATCGCTATGGAAGTGGGAAACCAAGTAGTAGTCTAACTCATTGATTGCAAATGGGTCAATGACCATCGGTTGAACACGCAAGTTTGGTTGCAATTTACGTACACCTGCCATGTTAGCCATTTGGTGCCCACGGACCATATCTTTAACTTTTTTAGTAGATTTTCCGCGATTTGACCAAAGGTCCATCACAACGTTAGCACCACCAGGTGTCTTAATCCAAGTTCCACAGTTGCCTAGCCACCACATAGCAAAATTGCCTTCAGGAACGACTTCTTCTTCAATTTCTTCGTTGAGCCATGTTCCCCATTCTGGGAAAGTCGCTAGAATCCATGATTCTCTTGTAATTTCTTTTACGTTTGGCATTATGACATCCTCCATTTTTTGTTCAAGTTTTCATTTCATACTTAGTATAACACCCGCCCGAAAATTAAAAAAGACCAAGAAAAACACAGGTTTGTGTTCATCATTGGACTGTCATGTTATAACTCTTCAAAAAAGGACTGGATAAGTAATTCTTGATTTATCAGACTTTGAATCTCCTGCTGCAGTTTCGTTGCGGCACGCTTATCCGGTATATAAGTTGAAATAATGGTTGATAAATTTTCGCTGAAACTTCTGCCGTCTTTTCGAAAAACCTTGTTTTTCAGATAATCAACTATACGCAAGATATCCTCTGCCTCCAAGATAGGATTGACCTTTAAGACAGGGAAGCGACTCTCTAGTTCATCATTTGTTGTAATCACCAAATCCACCAAGGCAATATCCTCAACACTTTTAAACTGTTCTGTTGTGAAAACTGCCCCGATTTGTTCGTTGGGAAGATAGAAACGACATTGTTTGAGCAACAGTTTAGAAACCCCTACTCCTTCGTCACAAACCAGATAAATTTTTTTGGTGGCATTCTGCGAGGATGGAGTGTATTTCAAAAATCCACCAACGTGAATCGTCAGATAAGCAATCTCATCGTCCGTCAAGCGTACAAGCCAGGCTTCCTCCAAAATCTCGGCACATTTTTTGGTGATGATAAAGAGCTCGCTGTACTTGGAACGGATTTGCTTAGTAAGAGGATTTTTAGAAAAGATGCCATAGGTCTTTCTAAACAACAAAGCCTTACAGTGAATCAGCAGGTTACGTAACAAGTCTTCCTTGTTTTCGATTTCCATCTTGGTTTGTGATTCAAAATGCCAAATAAATTCCTCTAAAGTGACTTTCAGCTGGTGAAAGTCTTCGCTTTCCGCATGGACGTCTCTATCCTTTCTATAGGATAAAAGGAGAATGGCCAACAGAGAAATTTCGAGTTCCGATAAAGAAATTTCAAATGTCTCAAAAAGGCGCTCACTCAGCCTTTCAGATACTCTGTACTCTATTCTCTTACGAATCAAGGAAAAATCTTGATCAATATCCTGATGCTTTTCTTGATGACGCGTGATATTATCACAACTTAAAAGCAGATAAGGAAGCACTCGCAACATAAAGGTCACTTCATGATGATTTATTTTTTTCCCTAAATCCTGTTCAACCAGAGGGACTTGCTCCTTGAGAAATTGATGCATTTGTCTAGACAAAAGCAACTCTCCTTGGAATCTATCCTTTATCTTATCTTCAAGAATGGTAACAAAAGCTCCATTTCCTTCCATAAAGATATGGTATAAGAGCGATTGAAGATGCTGAATTTTATTTAAGGGGTGGGCGCTAAGATAATAACCTTGTGATTTACTTACTTGCAGGGTTACCTGATACTGTTCTAGGCTTAACTGGTAACGGATGGTATTGAGATCATTCAAAACGGTGTTCCGCGAAACTTCTGTTAATTCCATCAGTTTTTCGACAGTGATGCGTTCTTTGGAAATTCCAATCCAAAATAACATCATCTGCATGCGTTCTTCCCCGCTCATCACATATTCGTAGGAGTCAACTTCGGATAAAAGTTGCTGACAAGCAAGTCTCTGCTCCTCCGTTAAGTAGATACCAATACGAGGAAGGCTAACAAGGTGGTGTTCAGGATTGCCCAATGCATCATTAATTTTATCAACGTGATAATAGACCTTTCTCCTTGATTGACCCAAATCTTTGGAAATGGTCATAATCGTTTTGGGAGATTCTTGATCCAGGAGGTACATCAATAGCTCACAACTCGTTTTATCTAATACCATCTTATCCTCCTATTATTCGGGACCAATCAATCAAACAGTCTCCCTATCATAGCACTTTAATAAAAATATTTCAATGATAATATTTATCATTGGGCTCGTTTGCTTTTCAGGTTTATTGCAAAAGCGAGGCCTAGATACCTCCAAGCCTCTTTTCAATTGCCCGTTTTTTATTTTTGACCATAGTAGGCATTTGGTCCATGCTTTCTTTGGTAATGTTTTTCCAATATGTGCTGTGGTGCAGGTTCAACTCTTGGATTGATTTGCTCTGTGAAACGGTTCATCTTGGAAACTTCTTCGAGAACCACTGAATGGTAAACTGCATTTTCAGGGTTCTTGCCCCATGTGAATGGACCGTGGTTGCGAACGACAATCCCTGGTACTTCAACCGGATTGAGACCGCGACGTTCAAATTCTTCCAGAATGACCAAACCTGTATCCTTTTCATACGCTACTTCAACTTCATCCTGAGTCAAGCTACGAGCACAAGGAATTGGTCCATAAAAATAGTCGGCATGTGTAGTCCCATAAAATGGAATATCACGTCCCGCCTGTGCCCAACCCACTGCTTCTGTCGAGTGAGTATGAACCACACTACCAATGGTAGGCCAAGCTTTATATAATTCCACGTGAGTTGGTAGGTCGGAAGATGGTCTCAAATCACCTTCAAGTACCTTCCCATCCAAATCTGTCACCACCATGTTTTCAGGAGTCAATTTATCATAATCTACTCCCGATGGCTTGATAACAATCACGCCTAGCTCACGATTCACTTCTGAGACATTGCCCCATGTGAATTTAACCAAGCCGTGTTTAGGAAGAGATTGATTAGCTTCGCAGACACGCTTTCTCATATCATTGATTACTTGATTCATCTTACATCAAACCCGCTTTCTTTATTAATGGGTAGAGGAAATCTTGTGCTTCTTTGATAGCCACTTTGGTTTCTTCTACTGTTTCACAGTTTTCAGACCACATCTCGATTAGGAAAGGACCATTATAGTTGGTCTTTTTCAAAATATCAAAAGCTGCTTCCCAGTTGACGCAGCCAGTTCCAAAAGGAACATCTCGGAATTGTCCTTTTGAAGTTTCGGTCACGGGATAGGTATCCTTGAGGTGGAGGGCTGCAAGGGCATGGTGCCCGATATAAAATTCACTGTAAACGTCATTATGCCAAGCTGAGACATTACCAATATCTGGATAAACAAAAAGATAAGGTGAATCAATCTCTTTTTCAACAGCCAAGTACTTTTCAATGCTATTAATAAAAGGATCATCCATAATTTCAATAGCTAAGATGACCTGAGCTTCCTCCGCCCAGACACAAGCTTGTCTGAGGTTTTTGATGAAACGTTCACGTGTTTGAGGGGACTTTTCCTCATAATAAACGTCATAACCAGCTAACTGAATCGTACGAACTCCCAAATCCTGAGCTAGTTCGATACATTTTTTCATCAGTTCCAGCGATTTTTCTTCTAGAACTGGATCGTTTGAACCCATTGGATAGCGACGATGACCTGAAAAACAGATGGACGGAATTCGGATTCCTGTTTCATAGATGGCTTTCACGATTTCCAATCGTTCTTCCTTGCTCCAATCAAGACGAGCCAAACGTTCATCACGCTCGTCAATCGACATTTCAACAAAGTCGAAGCTCAATTCTTTTGCAAAATTCAAGCGTTCCAACCAAGTAAAATGCTTGGGTGTAGCTTTTTCATAGATTCCAATTGGACGTGCCATAAATTACCCCCAAATTCGTTTGATTTCGTCCTTAAAGGCACGTGCTGCGCCTGCTGGATCTGCTGCCTCGGTAATTCCGCGACCTGCGATAAAGGTAAAGACATCCACTCCTTCAAAGAGTTTGAGTGTGTCCACATCCAGTCCTCCCGTAACAGACACACGGAAGCCCATATCAATCAATTTTTTGACCTTGTTTAGATCTTTTTCGCCCCAAGTTTCCCCAGCAAGCAGGGCATCACGAGATTGGTGATAGATTGCTTGGGAAATTCCCGCATCAAGCCAGAGTTGAGCCTGTTCAAAAGTCCAGTCTCCATAAAGTTCGATTTGGATTTCACCTCTATCTCCACGTTCAGCTGTGATGGCTTTAAGAGCAGCTTCCATAGTCGGAATGGTTGCACAGCAGATACAAGTCATCCAGTCCGCTCCACGTACAGCATTATTCTTGGCAACCGTTCCACCAGCATCCGCACACTTGGTGTCTGCAACGATGATCTTATCTGGGAAAAGGCTACGCAAGACTTCTACTAATTCGCTCCCTACTTGAAGTAGGCAAACAGTACCAGCTTCGATGATATCCACTTCATGACCAACAGCTACAGCAGCCTTAATGGCGCCTTGCAAATCTGAATGGTCTAGTGCAACTTGTAAATTTGGTATTCTTTTTGTCATCTTCCTACTCCTTTTTAGCTTTCCAAGTCCAAGCCTTCGAGGTATGGACTATTTTTTGATTCTTCAATCATATCCAAAACTTCTTCTTTGCTCTGGCATCCTTGTAAGCGGGCAATGGAATCTTCCAACTCAAACAAGGCAATAATTTGTGGAATCGCTACACTTGTATGAATCTTTGAGCTTGTCGCAGCCAAAGCTAGTAAGACGGATACTTCTTTTCCATCTGAAAAAACAACTGATTTTTGCAAGGTAATCAGTGAAAAAGCATCCCGCTGAACACCTGCCTCTGGCCTAGCATGGGGCATAGCCATCCCTGGCATTAAAATATAGTAGGGACCATATTCTTCTGTTGACTCAATAATCGCATCATAGTACTCTGGTAAAATTGCGCCACTTTCAATCAAGGGTTCCACCGCTAACTTAACTGCTTCTTTCCAATCAGCCGCCTCAAGTCCCAATCGAATTGAATTATTTTCAATCAAAGCCTGTTTTAAATTCATAGTTGCCTCCTTTATGTAAAGAGGGACTAGGACAGAACCCAGTCTTCACAGTTTCTGTCCAGCCCCCTCCAACCTTCTATAGTGCCTGACTGAGTTTTTCAGTGATTTCTTTATCATCCATCAAGTTGTCAAGCCCAATTAACTTCCCATTTGTTCTCCCTTCCAATTCTTGGATCAGGTGAAGAGAGGCGATAACGATATCATAGCCAGCTGCCAAACTTTTAGCTTCGCCGACACTGCATGAGTTTACTGTAAAGTCTGTTTGGTTTAGCTTGCGGAGCGCATTTTCCACCTTCATCTTGATAACCATTGATGAACCCATACCATTTCCACATGCTGCTAATACTTTAACCATTTTATTTCTCCTTTTCTAAATTCTAAGCTTCTTCTTGTACTTCGCCGTTATAGTATTTTTCTTTATCTTTAGCTTTGGCAAATTGAATTTGAGGAATGACAAGCAAGAAGAGGCAAACAAGCACATAACCAATAATACCAAGGTATTTGAAGATGTAGCCAAATCCAAGCCATGGGAATTCAAAGTCGATATTTCCATGGTAACCACCATAAGCCGCCAAGTCGAGAAGGGCTACGCAAAGAGCACCAAGGGCAACTTGAAGTACACCTGAGATAAAGGACAAGATAACTGCCGCTTTCCAACCACCACGTTTATCAGCGTAAACGGCGATAGCTGCATTATCAAAGAATACCGGTACAAATCCTGTGATGATAAGGATAGGATTTTTGAAGACGATGAGTAGAACGATTGTAATCAATTGACCAATCAAACCAAAGGCAAAACCTGACAAAACAGCGTTTGGAGAGCCAAATCCATAAGAAGCTGCAACGTCCACCGCTGGGAATGAACCTGGCAAAAGCTTACTTGAGATACCTTGGAAGGCATTTGTCAACTCAGATACGAACATGCGGACACCTTGCATCAAGATAAACAAGTAAACTGAGAAGGTGAAGGCTGTTTGGATAATATACATGAAGAAGTCTTGCTTAGCAGGATTGAACAAGGTTCCTGAAGTGATTACTTCTTTATTTGACATGATTTCTGGTCCCAAGATCAAGAGAATAGCACCAAAGAAGACCAGCATCAAGGTCGCAGAGGCAACTACTGTATCATGAAAGATAGAGAGGAATTTAGGCAATTTAATATTGTCTAGACTTTCTTCCTTCTTACCAAAACGTCCTGCGATTTTATCTACAAACCAAATAGCAAATTGTTGTTGGTGACCAATCGCAAAGCCACCCCCACCAGTCAAACGTTGAGTTGCTTCAACAGTCATGTTTGAGCTAATTGCCCAGTAAAGTCCACAGATAATTCCGATAGCCGCTGTACCGTAAGCATTGCGCAATTGTGGAACCAAGAAGAGAACCATAAGAGAAACAGTTGCTGCTTGTTGCACCATGATATGCCCTGTGATAAAGAGAGTTCTCACTTTGGTGAGTTTACGGAAAGCCACTAGCAGAATATTGACCCCGAAACCGATCAAAAGGGCTGTTGTTGCAGTTCCGACAAAATCAGGAAACTCAGCTGCAATTTTGTTATTTGCGGCTGCTAGTCCAAAGTAAGGGTCGATAACTGCCGCACCAATTTGAAATTTAAAGTTGAGCGCTGCCAAGATCGGACGGAAAGTGGTAACCAAGCCTCCCGCACCAACGTTCAGCAACATATAACCAACTGTCGCTTTTACAAATCCTGAAAAGACTTCATGAGCTGGCTTTTTCAAAAGCGCATACCCAATTAGTACCAAGAGACCCACGAAAAATGCGGGATTCTGCAAAATATTGCTAGAAAACCAATTTAGAACACTTGAAATGACTTCCATAACTGTTCTCCTTTATTTGAATTGTTTTTGTAACTTTATTATATATTTTGAAAACACAAACAAAAAGACCAAGAATTACACAGCGGACTGTTCACTCTTGGACTGAACGATTTATGATATTTTTGAGAAATTTTACTTCCTCGTCACCTCATAGTAAGGAAGTAGGCGAGTATAAGTTTCTTCTAATTTTTCTAAAATCTCTGCTAATGTTTGATTTTCAATAAAAGAAACATCCGACTTTACCAAAACTTTACGGATTTCCTGATTGCGTACCTTCTCGCGTAAAGTGCGACGGTTCTCCTCAGTAGCCTCCACCTTATGACTTTCCCCATTTGAGTAGACTAGATAATA